>DATFCB010000465.1:0-13699 GCA_035253525.1 Pyrinomonadaceae bacterium
TGCTGTTTGCTCGGTCGCGTCTGTGGAAGGAGCTTGAGCGCGCCCTCTTTTCCAGACGTAAACGGCCGCGACGGCGAAGAGGATGACGAAAGCCGCGGCGGCGATAATCATCCAGGGCTTGAGCGCCGGCATCCTTGAACGTTCTTCGACCATCCCGATTGAACCCACCTTTTCCGCTAGCGATTGAATTTGGATGCACGAATTATAACCCCGCGCGTCACGAATTTGTCGCGGCTTGCGGGTTCCAGCCATTTGCGATTGAGTGTTACCTAAAGGAAATCTCACGCGGGAGGCGCAAAGAAAGACTTCCGGTTTCTTTGCGGCTTTGCGCCTCCAGCGTGAGCTGTTTTCTTGTTAAGCTTGTCTTTCAATCCGCAATCCGCAATTTTGTTGACCGTTCCTGCCCTTAGCGTTAAACTCTGCCGTGCTTCAGAGCAATGTACGTTGCCGATAGTATGTTGCTTTATTTTCACGACCGAGCCTACTGACACAGTGAGGAGGAGACCCAATGAAGGTTTCGAGATTTACGAAGGTGGTTCAGTTGATATCCCTGGCGCTCGTTTTCTGCGTGGCTAACGTTTACGTGATTGGAGCCCCGCTCAAGACGAACACGGACCCCAGGACGGACAAGTCAAATGCGACGCAGCCGGCAGCCGAGAAAGACGCGGCCACCACTTCAGAAGCTCAACCGGCCGGCCCCCAGGCCGCTTCGGAAAGAATGCCGCTCACGGCCGGAACCAGGACCGTGTTGACCCGCATCTTCTCGAAGAAGGACGTGCAGTCGCGCGTCGCGGCGGGCAGCAGCAGTTTCGTCAACGTCAAGGCGAGCGCGGGCAATATGTTCAAAGCGCCGCGCAAGGCCCTCGCCCAATCCGATGACGACAGCGATGACAATGACAACAACGACCGCCGCAATATGTGGATCGCCGTCGGCGTGATCGCGGCCGTGTTAACCGTCGCGATCATAGCGCTGCGTGCGGATAGGAGCAGGGAAGGCGTCCAGTAGTCTTCGGCCGGAGGGAGTCGGGAATTTTTAATCCCGACTGAGCCGGAGGGGCGCGCTCTTGTCTCGTCGCCTTTAGCTTAAGCAGGCGGCAAGCTTTTTCTAAAAGCTTGCCGCCTCTGTTTGTGTTACGACGCAAAGCGCGCCGAAGTCACGCTCAAGCCCGTCATCTTCAAAGACGGAACCAGGTGGGAAGCGGAGAAGTAAAAGAGATGAGAGATGAAGTAAGAATCGGTCTTTCTTTCCTTCATCCCTCATCCCTCATCCCTATTTTTCAGGCGGTGCCCACTTCTGTAGAAATGCCGTGAACTTTGCGAGGTTGTAGCTCTTGCCCTGTTCGAGTTCGGCCGTGTCCTGCGAGTGAAGCAGTTTCCCGTCGCGGTCGAGGACGAAGAGGTGCGGGTAACCTTGAATCTCGGGGTAGCGCGAGAGAAGTTGTTCGTTCTTATTCTCGTCGCTGAAGTTGACCTTCACCATGACGAAGTGCTTCTCCCTCAGGTCGAGCAGTTCGCGGTTCTTCTCGAAGAAGTCGTCCATGATGTGACACCAGATGCACCACTCGCCGCCGACCTCCACGAGTACGCGCTTGTTCGTCCGCGACGCCTCGGCCGCGGCCTCCGCCACGTCGCGCGCGGCGTCTCTCGCGGGGTCGTACTTGTGAACGGGGACGTATTTTTCCGAAGACGCTTCGGACACTTTGGCTACGGCCGGCCGCGCCTGACTCCTCCTCTGATGCTGGGTCGTGCTGCGCCTGGTGCGCGTCTGCGCCTGGACGCCGAAGGCCAGTATCAGGCAGCAGGCCGTCAGCTTCACGAACGTCTTCAGATAACTCATCACGCTTCACTCTCTCTCGTAAAATTGTCCGCAACGCCCTCGCGCGGGCGCGGGGGATGTTATAACACGGTCACCGGCCTGGCGGCGAAGGCCGGCCGCGCGAGCAACCGAACGCCCGCCAGCGCGCATCAATCGCCAGAGCACACCTCTTCCCCGCTTGCCAAAGCAGGCGCATCTTTGCTAAACGTCGCACGGACGCTCCGACTATCCGAAGTCCATTGACCCGCGCCCGTAGAAGTTGTCGCCCCGGAGGAGAATCATGAACAAGAGAATTTTTACCCCGCTCGTTGTCTTCCTGATCATTCTGAGCTTGAGCACAGTCGCGCTCGCGGACACCATCCGCCTGAAAGACGGCAGCGTCATTCGCGGTCAGGTCATAGCCTTCAACAACCAGCAGTTCACGGTGCTCGTCGGCGCGGGCTCGCGCGGCCGCCGCAGCCAGATCACGCTCTACATGGAAGACGTGGAGTCAATCGAGTTTGAATCAGCAGGCTCCGTCGGCTCGGTCAACACGGACATGGGTCAGACGACGCGCCCGCCCGTCAACACGACGACCACGACGACGCGCCCGCCCGTCCAGCAGCCCCCCGTCCAGACGACGCGCCCGCAGCCCGATGACGAAGACGACACTTCGGCGGGCCGACCGCAGCCCTCATCTCCAGGCTCCGCGGCGTTCGTCCCGGTCTTTGACAGGAAGCCCGTGTATGCGGATAACAGGGCCAACGGGTGGACGTACACAGGCTTCTCGGTGAAGAGGGGTCAGCGCATACGCATCACCGCGCGCGGGAGCATCATGCTCGGCGGAGGCCGCGTCTCGACACCCGTCGGGGTGAGCGGAATACAGGACAACCAAAAGCTCATGCCGGCGTTTCCGACGGGCGCGCTGATCGCCGTCATCGGCGACGACAACGACGACTTCATACACGTCGGCGGACGCCGCGAATTCATAGCCCAACGCGACGGCGGACTCTTCCTCGGCATCAACGAAGGCACCTTGACCGACAACACGGGCAATTATGAAGTAACCGTCGAGGCAGAGGTCATGGGAGGAAACAGGTAAAAATCGGAATGCGGATTTCGAGAAACGGCTCAAGAGACGGCGCGACTCAATTTCTTTGCGACTTTGCGCCTTGGCGAGAGATTTCCTCACGCCAAGGCGCAAAGTCGCAAAGAAAGGCTTGACGCTTTTCTTCCAATCCGCATCCCGCATTTCTGCCTCCGGGGCATCCGGCACACGGCGTCAGACATCCAACCTGCGCAACCTTGACCGCGCTCAGACCGTGAGCCTAATATTCGTTTATTAAAGTTGGCATTTCCCTGCCCGTTTTGCAAAGGAATTTTTATCATGAGACGCACACTCTTCCGCCGCCTCAACGCCCTCGTCGCAGCCGCGCTCACGCTTGCGCTCTTCGCGGCGGGCAACCTCAGCCTTTTGGCCCAGTCCAGACGCCAGCCGCCGACCAGCACGCAGAAGAAGAACAAGCGGCCGGACCCCTCGCAGCAGCAGGGCGAGCCGAAGGAGGAGCTGCCGCCGGACCTCGAAGGCAAGCCGCAGGAGGCCGAGACCGTTAAAGTCACGACCAACGTCGTCAACGTTGACGCGGTCGTCTACCACAAGAAATCGGGCCAGATTATTACAGGGCTCAAGCAGGCCAACTTCGCCGTCTTCGAGGACGGCCAGCAGAAAGACATCACCAACTTCTCCACGCCCGAAGCTCCCATCACGGTCGCGATGGTCCTTGAATATAGTAAGCTGACTTCGGTGCTCGGCTACTACGGAAGCGGCGGCTTCGAGCTGCCGACGCACGAAGTCATAGGGCCTGCGGCGACGTTTCTCTCGCAGTTCGTCAAGCCGCCGGACGATTTCGTCACCGTCATCGCCTACGACATACGCCCGACGCCGCTGACGGATTTCACGAACGACCCGCGCCAGATTCGTCAGGTCATCAACCTGCTCCTGAGGAACCAGCCGGCCTTCAGCGAGGCCAATCTTTTCGACGCGCTCAAGTTCACCCTGACGGGGGGCCGCGGCGACGCCGTCGTGCTCGAAGAGTCAAAGGACCGCAAGGAGCGCACGGCCGACTACGGCGGGCTGGTGGCCGTGCAGGGCCGCCGCAAGGCGCTCATCCTGATTTCCAGCGGGATAGACACCTTCAGCAAGATCAACTACGACAAGGCGCGCAAGGTCACGCAGAACGCGGGCGTCCCCATCTACATCATCGGGACCGGCAACCTCTTCTTCAAGAAGTACGGCGACCGCATGAGCGCGACCGACGACTTGATGGGCAACCCTGGCCGCCTGACGTTCCTACAGGCTCAGAACGCCTTGGGGACGTTCGCCAAGGAGACGGGCGGCAAATACTACCCGATGACCTTCCCCGGTGAAATCCCCGGAATCCTGCGCGAGATCAACGCGCTGCTCCGCAACCAGTACAGCCTCGGCTACAACCCAGGCGACCGCCGCGATGGCAAGCAACACAAGATTATCGTCAAGGTGGACGTGGACGGCGACGGCAAGTACGACGACAAGGAATACGTCGTCCAGAGCCGCCTCTTCTACAACGCGCCAAAGGAAGAGAAAGTAGCGGGTAGTTAGCAGTAGACAGCAGGCAGTAAAAACAGAAGGCAGCCGAGTATGATTAACCCGGCTGCCTCTTTTCTTTTCTCTTAACTGCCTGCTGTTCTTCAGACTCCGTAGAAGCGGAGGCGAAACTCGTCGTTGAAGGCGAAGGTTTCGGGGCGGCGGCCTGAGAAGATGCGCGAGTGGCGCAAGAGTGCGGGCAGGCCGCCCGTGGGGAGCGTCAGGCCGTAGGCCGGGTTGCGGAAGATGGCGGCCAGTTGCGGGTTGAGGCGCTGGGGCACGCCGTAGCGGATGGCTTTTTGTGCCACCGGCGCGAAGCCCACGCTGCGGCGCGGGTTGATAATCTCAATCGAGCGGTCGAAGACGTGTAGGCGCGTCACGAAATCCCTGAGCGCGAGGTCGCGATGGACGAGCGCGTTGGCGATGCCCTCAGTGATTGCGCCGCGATGATAATTGGCCCGCGCGGCGACGGGCGCGTCCCCGACCTCCTGGGCCGGAAAGCGGCGCGGGCGCTCGTCCCACAAATCGCAGTAGCGGCTGACGAACCGCAGCGCCGCCTCGTAGAGCGTGTGCAGGTTGCCGCTCAGTTGCGCGCGCTCTATGACGGGCGCTTGCGCCGTCTCGCCCGCGAAGCGCGTGGCGACTATCTGGGAGCGCGGCAGCAGTTCGCCCACGCGGTCGTCGCGCCCGAAGAGGAGGAGCCCGGCGACGGTCGGGATCGTTTCGCTCCCGCTCGCGGTCGCGAGCAGCAGGTCGCGCTCAAGCACGTCTTTGGTCGGGTAGCCCAGGACGCTCGCCTCGTCGAAGGCGTCGCCCTCGAACTCTTTGACGAAGCTCCACAGGTGCGCCTCGTCAATGTCCGTGAGGGTCGCGCCGACCGCCGCCACGTTCTCGTAGCGGACGGGTCGCGCCTCGTCTATCAGGGCCGACAATTCTTCGCGCGACGCCTCGCGCTTTTCCGAGCCGACGCGTATGTAGAAGCGGCCGTCGCGCGTTCGGTAAGGGCGATTGCGGCCGACCACGTCGAGCGCGACGATGCGCCGCCCGTTGTCGAAGGCGACGCGGTCTATGAAGGGGACGAGCGCGGGCTGAACCTCCTCGCGGCAGATGCGGACCAATTCCGCCTGCACGCCCTCGGCGTCGTCCAATCCCTCGACCCTCATCTGGTCGTTGACGCCGAAGACCATCAGGCCGCCGCCCGTGTTGGCGAGCGCGACGATGCCCTGCGCGATCTTCTCTGTGTTCGAGAGTTTGACTTTGAGTTCGAGGAACGTGTCCTCGCCGCCGCGCACCAGGCGCATCAGCTCCGTGCGCGAGGTCTGCGGCGCGGGGATGGAGGAGATGTACTCCTGGAAAGAGCGTTCCGTGGAGGGTTCGTGTCGCTGGTTGCTGCGAAATTTTCTGCGAGCCATTTGTGTCTGGACGGGGCTCATGCGGCCTTTTCCCGCCCGGATGTAACGCGGCCCATAACGCAAGACGGGCGCGTCACACCTCTGGAATCAAAATGAGGGATGAGGGATGACGGATGAGAGATGAAATAAGAACTGGCTTTTCTTTACTTCATCCCTCATCCCTCATCCCTCATCCCTTTAATCTTCCGTTCGTCCGCTGACGGCGTCCAGAATCTCTTGCTCGCGGCGAGCGAGCGAGCGAGCTTGGCCCGAAATCGAGAGGCCGTAGAGCGCGACTGCCAGGGCGGCGAACAGCGCCAGTGTAGCATACTTGACCGTCAAACTCTGCGCGAGGTAGCCGAAGAAGACCGCCAGGAAGACTGGGCTCGCGAGCGCGAGCATGATCGGGATGAGGAGAAATCCCGTCACGCCGGAGGCATTCATGCGCTTGCCGAATTGCAGACGCTTCGGGAAGCGAATCGAGAGCAGGTTGCCTATGACCGAGAAGCACGCGGCGAAGAAGACGAAGCTCAAAGCCGCGACGCCGAGCGCGGGCAAACTGAGGTCGCGAAAGACCAGTTGATTGACGGCCAACAGCACGGCACAGAAGACGAAGGCCAGGAAACAGATCGTCAAATTCTTCCCCAGCAAGATAGTGCGCCGCGCGACGGGCGCGAGGATGAAGGAGCGCATCCCGCCGCCGTCGTAGGCGAAGAGGTTGCACGCGAGCGACGAGAGAATCAGAAAAACGTAGAGCACGCCCGCGGCCACCAGCAGCCCTTCCGTGTAGGCCACGAAGCTCGTCACCGGCAAGTCCCGCAAAGAAGTCGCCGCGGCCGCGCCCGGACGCCCCCCGCGCAGCATCCTGACGACGATTAAGATTAAGGGCATCACGGCCATCATCCGAAGCTGCGCGTTGCGCATCGCGTAACGCAACTCCTTCTCGACGACCGCGGAGATTTGCGGCGAGACGAACGGCAGGTGCCAGCCCGTGTGCGCGACCGCTTCCTCGCCGCGTGTACGCGCGGGTGCTGCGCTCGCGCGCTTTGCGCCGCCTGCACCGAGGGCCGCGCGTCGCGCTATCAGGTAAGTGACGAAAATGAGGGCGACCGTGTAACCCGCGAGCACGACGAGCGCCGTCGCGTAGACTCTGCCGCCGCCCGCGCGCAAGCCTTCGGTCAGTGCGACGGCCGCAGCGCCCGGCGGCGTCCAGCGCAGGCCGCGCAACTCGACGCCGGGGCGAGCCATGTAGGCGGCCAGCTCACCCATGAACGCCCCGCCAAGTCCGACCACGACGCCTATCAGCGCCAGCACCGTTTCGCCGCGCGTCCGCCGCTTCTGCATCAGCGAACTCATGGCCGTCTGAAGCCACTTCGCCAGACTGATGCCGCAGCACAACGCGAGCAGCGCCACGGGGAGCGCCGCCGGTAGATTTCCGAGGCCCAAGCCCGCTCCGAGAGAGACGGCGAGGATGATGGGGATGGCGAAGATGGAGCCGAGGCTCCCCAGCTCGCTCAGGAAATCAATGGCGAAGAGTTTCTTCAGGCTGACGGGGTAGAGGAGCAGGCGGCCCGGCGTGAACTGGCTGCCGCCGCCGAGGCTCAATGGCACGGTGGCCCACATCAGGTAGAGGATGGCGAAGACAATGAAGAGGAGTTGAAAGCCTGACAGCATCAACTTCCTCATCTCGGAAGCATAAGCGTGGTCGGGCGGCAACTGTGCCAGAATCTCCTGCGCCGCGCCCGGCGACAACATCCTGTAGGCCGTGACCCCCAGAATCAGGGCGATGAGGAGCGCGACCAGGACGGCCGCCATCGTCCCCAGGATGGACGCGACCTGGCTCAGCATGGCCTTGCGCGACCGCAGCGAATTGCGGAACACCGTCCACTTCAGCCAGATGAGCGCGGAGAATTGGGCCATAAAGCAGTAGTCAGTGGTCAGAATAACGTACGGCGGCGCTCGCGTCATGCCTTAAACGCAACCGTCGGCCGCTAGTTCGTTAATTAACCCCTCGCTCGTATTGTACAATGCAAACGTAGGCAGGTCGCATACTGACCACCGACTACTGACTATTGCTCTTTATGTCCGTTTGCGCTTACGTCGGTATGGGCTCGAATCTTGGTGACCGGGCAGGGAACCTCCTGCTGGCGGTGCGCGGGATGCTGGACGCGGGGTTCTCAATCCGGCGTTTGTCCGCCGTTTACGAGACGGAGCCGGTGGACGTGTTGGAGCAGCCGGCGTTTCTCAACATGGTGGCCGAGCTTCGCGTCACGCTCTTTTCGCCCGAACAGACCCTCGCCCGGCTGCTCCGCATAGAGTATGCGCTGGGGCGCAGGCGCGAGACTTTGCGCGGGCCGCGCACCGTTGACCTGGACCTCCTGCTCTACGGCGACGAGCGCCGCGCGACGGAGTTTCTGCAACTCCCGCACCCGCGCCTGCACCTGCGCCGCTTCATCCTCACGCCGCTCGCGGAGCTTGTGCCGGAACTCAAACACCCCACTCTTCACCGCACCGTCGCCCAACTCCTCGCCGAAACCGCGGACGAATCGGAAGTCAAACGTCATTCGATTGCGGAATGCGGATTTCGGATTGCGGCTTGAAAGAAAGAACTCAACGGACGAAGTGATTCAATCCTTTGCGTCTTTGCGCCTTGGCGTGAGGCAAATCAGTTTCACGCTGGAGGCGCAAAGACGCAAAGAAAAGCTTGACGCCTGTTTTTCAATCCACAATCCGCAATCCCCGTTCCGCAATTGCCGACGATCTTCCCTTGCTTTTCCCCGGCTCTGGCCTATAATTACGGCCTTGCACTCCTTACAAATGAAGACGTAGAGCGACAACCGACGCGGCGGCCCCTTTGGTAAACGGGCCGCCGCCTATCTGTTTGGAGAAAAGAGTCCGACCATGGCTTATCTCAAACCGCAGCGGCCCGAGAAGGTGACTGCGCCGAGTTTACGCGCGAGCAAGGAACGTGGCGAGCGCCTCGTCTGTCTGACGGCCTACGATTACACGATGGCGCGCATCGTGGACGAGGCGGGCATTGACATCGTGCTTGTCGGCGACTCCATCGGCAACACCATGCTCGGCTACGGCAACACCGTGCCCGTCACGCTCGAAGAAATCGTGATGCACACGCGCGCGGTCCGGCGCGGCGTCCAGCGCGCGCTGCTGGTCGCCGACATGCCCTACGGCTCGTTCCACACGGGCGAGGACGAGGCCGTCAAGAACGCCCTGCGCCTGATTAAGGAGGGCGCGGCCGAGGCGGTCAAGCTCGAAGGCGGAGCCAAGCGCGCGGACCTCGTCAAGCGTCTCGTTGACGAAGAGATTCCCGTCATGGGCCACATCGGATTGACGCCGCAGTCCGTCAACCAGCTCGGCGGCTACCGCGTGCAAGGCAAGACGGCCGAGACCGCACGCCAGCTCATCAGTGATGCGCGCGCGCTCGAAGAGGCCGGCGCGTTCAGCATCGTCCTCGAAGTCGTCCCGCGCGAGATCGCCCGGCTCATCACAGAGAGCGTTCAGATTCCGACCATAGGCATCGGCGCTGGGTCCCACTGCGACATACAAGTCCTCGTCATACACGACCTGCTCGGCCTCGCCTTCGGCAAGATGGCGCGCTTCGTGCGCCAGTACGCGAACCTGAAGGAGGCCATGACGGACGCCATCACCCGCTTCGCCGACGATGTGCGCACCGGCGCTTACCCTTCCGAGGCGGAATCCTACGGCCTCCCCGCCGAAGCCGCCGCCGAACTGAAGCTCGACGACACGAACGCGGGCACGCGTAAGCAGTAGTCAGTGGTCAGTGGTCAGTTGAAGACGACTGGCTGTTCACTGACCACTGACCGCTGACCACTGACCACTGATTATGGAAATCATCAATCGCCGTCAACGGATGAGTTCGGTTTCGCGCAAGGTGCGCCGCGAGCAGGATAAGACCATCGGGCTTGTGCCGACGATGGGCGCGCTCCACGACGGGCACCTGAGCCTCGTGCGCGAGGCGCGCAGGATGTGCGACGTGGTGGTCGTCTCGGTCTTCGTCAACCCGACCCAGTTCGCCCTGGGCGAAGACTTCGAGCACTACCCGCGCGATTTGACGAAGGACGCGGCCGTGCTGACCGACTATAACGTGGACTACATCTTCGCGCCTTCCATCGAAGAGATTTACCCGAAAGAATTCGCGACCTACGTGACGGTCGGCGGGCTTTCAGACCAGCTCGAAGGCTCCTCGCGGCCGGGCCATTTTCGCGGCGTGGCGACGGTCGTCACCGTCCTGCTCAACATCGTCCGGCCCGACTTCGCCTACTTCGGACAGAAGGATGCGCAGCAGACGCTCGTCGTCAAAAGGCTGGTCCGCGACCTCGCGTTCGAGACGGAGGTCGTCGTGCTCCCGACCGTGCGCGAAGAGTCCGGCCTGGCGCTTTCGTCGCGCAACTCTTACCTGAACGAAGACGAGCGCCGCGCCGCCCTCGTCCTCTACCGCGCCCTCTCGCGCGCCAAGGATGCGTACAAGGCCGGCGAGCGCTCGGGCTCGCGGCTCGCCGAGACGGTGCGCGCCACGGTGGCCGCCGAGCCGCTCGCCCGTCTGGACTATGTCAGCGTGTCGGACGCAGACTCGCTCGAACAACTGGAGAAGCTGGACGACCGGACGGTGCTCATCGCGCTCGCGGTTCACCTGGGCAAGACGCGCCTGATAGACAACATCGTGATCAACCGGAAGAAGAACGGCGGCGAGACAGCAAACTCGTAAATCGTAAATCGTAAATCGTGAATGGATGCCGTGAACGAATGCACGGCTTTTGTCTATTTACGATTTACGATTTACTATTTATGACGTATGAAAGCGCATATCGAATTTACTTTGAACGGTGAGCCCGCCGAAGTCGCCTTCGCGCCGCACAAGACGTTGCTCGAAGTCCTGCGCGAAGACCTGGGGCTGATGGGCACCAAGCACGGCTGCGAGTTGGGCGAGTGCGGGACGTGCGCCGTGCTGGTTGACGGACGCTCAATCCTCTCGTGTCTGATGCTGGGCCTCGACGCCGAAGGGCGCGAGGTCGAGACCATCGAAGGCATGGCCGAGGGCGCGCGCCTACACCCCTTGCAAGAGACCTTCGCGGACCTCGGCGCAGCGCAATGCGGCTACTGCACGCCCGGCTTCCTCCTGGTCGCCAAAGAATTGTTGAAGACCAACCCCGCGCCCGACCGCGAGGAGATTAAAGAAGCGCTGTCCGGCAATCTCTGCCGCTGCACGGGGTATCTGAAAATTTACGAGGCCGTCGAGCTGGCCGCCGCGCGCATGCGTGGCGAAGAGGCCGAGCCGGTTAAAGAAACAATCTATGGCTACGAATAAGAAGAACGAAAACGGCAACGGCGGGCCTTTGAAAGTCATCGGCAAGCCGTTCCGCAAGGTTGACGCGCGGGCGAAATGCACGGGGCAGACGAAGTTTGCCGACGACATAGTGCTCCCGCGCATGCTCTTCTGCAAACTGCTGCGCTCGACCGAGCCGCACGCCCTCATCAAAAACATTGACGTGACGAAGGCGCTCGCGCTGCCGGGCGTCGTGGCAGTCATTACGGGCAAAGATTTGCCCATCCCTTACGGCATTCTTCCCGTCAGCCAGGACGAGCACCCGCTCTGCGTGGATAAAGTTCGTTTCATCGGAGACCCGGTCGCGGCGGTCGCCGCGATTGACGAAGACACGGCGTTCGACGCGATGAATCTGATCGAAGTCGAATATGAAAAGCTGCAAACCATCACAAACATCGAAGAGGCGGTGATGGTGGACGAGCCGCGCATACACGAATACGGCGACGGCGCGAACGTACACAAAAAAGTCTCGCTCGAATTCGGCGACATGGAGGCGGGCTTTGCCGAGGCCGACCACATCCGCGAAGACGTGCTCTTCTTCGAGGGCAACACGCATCTGCCGATGGAGCAGCACGCGGCCGTCGCTCACTTCGACGCGGACGGGAAGTTGACTCTCTGGAGTTCCACGCAGACGCCGCACTACGTCCACCGCGCGCTCGCCAAAACTTTAGAACTCCCCGCGAGTCACGTCCGCGTCATCGCCACGCCGAACGGCGGCGGCTTCGGCGGCAAGTCCGATCCTTTCAACCACGAGATTGTTGTTTCTAAACTTTCAATGATGACGGGCCGCCCCGTCAAAGTCACCTTGACGCGCGAAGAAGTTTTCTACTGTCACCGCGGGCGACATCCGGTGTTGATGAAGATCAAGACCGGCGTGAAAAGCGACGGCGCGATCACTGCGATGGACTTTCAGTCGTTTTTGGACGGCGGCGCGTACGGCTCATACGGCGTGGCCTCGACCTTCTACACGGGCGCGCTTCAGACCGTGACTTACAACGTCCCACGCTACAAGTTTCGCGGCCTGCGCGCATTTACGAACAAGCCGCCGTGCGGCCCCAAGCGCGGCCACGGCACGCCGCAGCCGCGCTTCGCGCTCGAAGTCCAACTCGATAAGCTCGCCGAAGATTTGAAACTCGACCCGGTCGAGATCAGACGCCAGCACTTGGTCGAGCCCTACACGGTGACGGCCAACTACCTGCGCGTGGGCTCTATGGGCCTGGGCGCGTGCATTGACAAGGTGGTCGCGGGCTCCGACTGGAAGCACAAGTTTTCCAACTGGGACCGGGGGAACAGAAAACTTCCCGAAGGCAAAGGCATCGGCGTCGCGTGCAGCTCTTACATCTGCGGCGCGGGGCTCCCGATCTACTGGAACAGCATGCCGCACTCGGGCGTGCAGCTTCGTCTGGACCGCCAGGGCGGCGTCTGCGTCCAGTGCGGCTCGACCGACATTGGACAGGGGTCTGACTCCATCCTCGCCTACATCGTGGCGGAGGTTTTAGGCATTGACCCGTTCGACATCCGCGTCGTCACGGCCGACACGGATTTGACGCCCGTGGACCTCGGCAGCTATTCGAGCCGCGTCACCTTGATGACCGGCAACGCCGCGCTTCAGGCGGCCGAGCGCGCACGCGAGCTTTTGACGATGGCCGTGGCCGAAAAGCTCTCCGTCCCCGTCCAGAATCTTTCCTTCGCCGAGCGCCGCGTCTTCGACGTGGAGAACCCGGAAGTGGGTGTCACGTTCGCGGAGGCGGTCGTGCTCGCCGAATCGAAGTTCGGCACAATTGGCACAGTCGGCTCATACACGCCGCCGCGCTCGCCCGGCAAGTATAAGGGCGCGGGCGTCGGCCCTTCGCCGGCTTATAGTTATTCGGCGGCAATTGCTGAGGTGGACGTGGACGCGGCGACAGGCATTGTCACGGTCGAGCGCGTCTGGATCGGCCACGACATAGGGCGCAGCATCAACCCCGCCCTCGTCATGGGCCAGGTCGAGGGCTCCGTCTACATGGGATTGGGCGAGGCGCTGATGGAAGAGATGACTTACCGCGCGAACCGCAACGTCGTGCACAAATTCCCTTCCCTGCTGGAATACAAGAGCCCGACGACGCTTGAGATGTGCGATGTCATCACGTATCTCGTCGAGGACGCGGACCCGAACGGCCCGTTCGGCGCGAAGGAGGTCGGCCAGGGTCCGCTCCTCCCCGTCATGCCTGCGGTCGCCAACGCAGTCTATGACGCCGTCGGCGTACGCATAGACGAAGTACCCATCACCCCCGAAAAAGTTTTGACCGCGCTGCGCGACAAAGCCCGTGGCCGCCCCGCCCGCTTCGGCCCGAAGTCCGTGCCCGAAGTTGTTTGGCCCGAGCCGTTGAAAGTGCAAACGCCCGAAGAAGGCGGCGACGGCCGCGAGATGCCGCGCGTGGCGGTTCATTCTTAGAAGGAGACAGGAGACTCACGACCATGAAAAAGCCTCAGTTCAAACTCGCGACGCTCGCCGCCGCGACCCTCATCGCCCTCTTATTCTGCGTGCA
>DATFCB010000466.1:0-7695 GCA_035253525.1 Pyrinomonadaceae bacterium
TAAATGTCTTCGGGCGAGAGGCGCGACGCCGCGCTATACATCATCTCGCGCCACGTCCAGAAAGAATCATGCTCGCCCGTGCGCCGCTCCGTGCGCCCGCGTATCACGCGCTGGAACGCGTGCGAGTGCGCGTTGACGAGGCCGGGCAGCACGGCGCGATTTTTGAGACGGACGGTTCTGCCCGTATCGTCAACCTCTCGCGTCAGGCGAACAATCTTGCCGCCCTCATCGCACACCAGCGCGACGCCGCTCTCGAACCGCCCGCCCGTGTAAATCAGGTCGGGCAGCCATGCTGTCTCTTCAATGTTAGAAAGATAACTCAACCTTCACAGTCTCTCAGGTCAGGAAAGATAGCTTGCCGATTAAAAACATCCGAAATAATAGCACGTGTGTTCTTCTCCAATTCTGTGAGAATTCCGCGTGCACCTCGAACCCTGTCGAGCGCATCTAACGGCGCAAACATGATGAGTCCTGAGAAACTTAAAATTTACGCACGCTTCGCGCGCCAGCACGCGCGGCGCTTTCTTTCAGAACGAATTGCGGAAGCCGGGAGGCCCATCCCGGCGGCCCCGCACCGCCCGCGGCCCGAAGTCTGGGCAGACGACTCTCTGACAGTCGCCTGGCTCGGCCACGCGACCGTGCTCATCAACTTTTACGGGACGTGGCTCCTGACCGACCCGGCCCTCCGCTCGCACGTAGGGGTGAGCGTTGCGGGGCTGACTTTCGGCCCGCGCCGGTTGGTTGAGCCCGCGCTCAAGGTCTCGGAACTGCCGCCGCTTGACGCCGTGCTCATCTCGCACGCGCACATGGACCATTGCGACCTGGGCACGCTCAGCCGCCTGCCGCGCAAAACGCAGGCGGTCGTGCAGCGCGGGAACCTGGACCTCGTCGGCCGCTTCAGTCGCAAACACGAACTGGGTTGGGGCGAGAGCGTGGAAATCAACGGCGCGCGCATAGAGTCCCTGAAGGTCAACCACTGGGGCGCGCGCAAGCTGACGGACAGGCATCGCGGTTACGGCGGGTTTCTGGTGAGCAAAGCGGGCCGCGCCCTGGTCTTCGGCGGCGACACGGCCTACACGAACGCCTTTGCGGCGCTACGCCACCGCGCGCGGATTGATCTGGCGATTCTTCCGATTGGCGCTTACGACCCTTACATACACGCGCACGCCAGTCCCGAACAGTCCTGGGCCATGCGCCGCGAGATGAACGCGACCTACATCCTGCCGATGCACCATTCGACGTTCCGGCTGAGCCGCGAGCCCGTCGCGGAGCCTGTCACGCGTCTGCTCAGCGCGGCGGGCGACGAGCGCTGGCGCGTCGCGCTGACCGAGCCCGGCGAGACGTGGCGACTTCCCGAGCGCCAGGAGCAGGAGCGGGCAGCGTGAAGCCTTGCGGGGACGCTAGACTTTATCAGCGTCCTCTTTCAGCTTCCGCAAAAGGAATCTCACGCCAAGGCGCAAAGACGCGAAGAAGGCCGCGAAGATGTTGAATGCTTCTTTACCTGGCGTGCTTTCTTTGCACCTTTGCGCCTTTGCGTGAGTCTGCCTTTTTCTTCGTCCTGCTTGAAACTGAATCACTACCCGGCGAAAATTCCTCTGTGAATCCGGGGCGAAAGCGATTATACTCCGTTAGCACTCCGGGCGCGCGCAGCTTCGGAGAAGACGCTTTCGCTCCCACGCGACGCCCTTTCAGTGACCATCAAGCAGAACGGAGTCATCACCCCCAATGAACACTCTTCTGCGTCCGAAGACTGCTCGCGTGCCCCCGACCCGACGGACACACGCGCCTCTGAATACGCTTTCGCCAAACTCACGCGGCCGCCTGCGCGTCCGCTTCCTTATCGCCACGCTTCTGCTCAACGTGCTCTTGCCGGCCGCGCCCTCGCGTGCCGCCGCTTCATCCTCTGACGTGCCGCTGCGGAGACGCGTCATCGCGCTCCACCGTAGCGAGACCTCGGACGGAGCGCGCTTCAGGCTCACGTCCGACTCCGTGCTCGACGACTACAAATCCTATGTGGAGGGCGAGCGCCTCTTCGTCCTGATCCCGCGCGCGTCGCTCTCGTCCACACGCGGCGAGTTGGCGCGGCTGCGCGGACGTGCGCGTCGAGCAGCGCGAAGACGGTCTGCTCATCTCCTTCCGCCTGCAAACGGGCGCGACCGTCTCCGTCAACCAGAGCTTCAATCGCCTCGACGTGGTCTTCATTACCAACGACGAGGTGAGTCGGCCCAGGCTGGTTTGAAAAACGCTGCGATGCCTTTGAGCTTATTCCCGAACGTCAAGCCCGTCATCGGCGTGATTCACACGGGCGCGCTGCCCGGCACGCCCGCGAGCAATCTCTCCGTCACGGACCTCGTGGAATTGGCGGCCGCCGAGGCGGAGGTCTATCGCGCAGGTGGCGTGGACGGCCTGATGATAGAGAACATGCACGACACGCCGTACACGCGCGGGGGAGTTGGGCCAGAAATCGTGGCCGCGCTCGCCGTCATAGGGCGGGAAGTGAAGATGCTGACTCGCCTGCCGGTGGGCGTGCAGGTCCTGGCCGCCGCGAACCTTGAGGCGATGGCCGTGGCGCACGCCGCCGGGCTCGACTACATACGCGCCGAAGGTTTCGTCTTCGCGCACGTCGCCGATGAAGGGTTCATACAGTCGTCGGCTGCGGAGCTATTGCGCTACCGCCGCAAGATCGGCGCGGAGCACGTACAGGTCTGGACAGACATCAAGAAAAAACATTCTTCGCACGCCATCACGGCGGACATCTCGCTCGGCGAGACGGCGACGACGGTCGAGTTCATGCGCGGCGACGCCTGCATCGTCACGAGCAGTACGACGGGCAAGCCGCCGAGCATCGAGGACGTGCGCGAGGCCAAGGCGCACACGCGCCTCCCCATCCTCCTCGGCTCCGGCATCAACGCCGACAACATCGCAGACTTTTACGACACGGCCGACGGCTTCATCATCGGCACGGCATTCAAGGCTGATGGCTACTGGGAGAACGGCGTCGAGCCAAGCCGCGTCGAACGTTTGATGGATGTCGTGAGGAAGATGCAATAGGCAGTAGGCAGAAAAAGTGGTCAGTGGTCGGTGGTCAGTGGTCAGTTAAGAACAAAAGAAAGAAGGCAGACGGGCTAAACACGCTCGCTGCCTTCCTGTCTTTAACTGACCACTGACCACTGCATTTCTACCAGCGATGATAGGCCGGGTGTCCGGGCTTGACGGCGACGAAGGTGCCGCGCGCGGTCGCGCAGACTTTGTCGTGGGCGATGAGTTCCGCTTCGACTGCTGCGCGGTCGTCCGTGGCGACGATTACGCGTGCGACGAGGCGGACGGGCGCGTCGGTCGGCGTCGGGCGTTTGAGCTTGATGGCGTAGTCGGCCGTCACGGTGCAGGGTGGCGTCTCGGCACCATTGCGCTTCATCAAGTGCCAGGCCGCCGTCCAGTTCATGTGGCAGTCCAGGAGCGCGCCGATGATCCCGCCGTTGAGCATTCCCGGAAACGCCTCGTGATGCGTTTGCGGCTGCCACTCGCAGACGACCTCCTCCTCGCCGCTCGGGAAGCTGCGAATCCGCAAGCCCTTCTCGTTGGCCGGGCCGCACCCGAAACATGCGTTGTGCGGCGCGTATCTTTCCTGAAGACTTTTTTGCTCGCTCATTTTGAAGCTTAATTGAAGATCACTTCGACCGGCTGCGGGAGCCCTTCAATAGTTAAGACCAGCCCGCGCGGGTCGCTGAGTTGTTCTTTCTTGGGCGACTGGAAGAAGATGAGGCCGCGCCGACGGGCGGCGGGTTCGAGCGGCGTGCTCAAGTCGAAGGCGTGTTGGTTGACGGCCTCCTGAAATGCGCGGCGCGAGTTCGGGTTGTAAAGATAGACCTGATCGCTTTCGAGGATGCGCGAGACGGCTTGTTTGGGCGTGCGAAATTTCCACTCGCGCCCTTCGGCGTCGCGCAGGTGAAAGCGCGCGCGCTCGAAGGAGAGCGGGGCAGTGCCCTCGTTGCCCATCTCGACGCGCACGGGCAGGAGTCCCGCGAGCGGCAGGTTCGCCTCGAACAATTCCTGGCTCTCTTCGTCAGCCAAAAGTGGCACGGCGCGGACCGAAAAACCGCTGGCGCTCGCCTCGCTCCCGCCCGCGACCGGCGCGTCAATCTTCGGCTTGACCTTGTAGAGCGAGCCGCCGCACGCCGCCGACAGCAGTGCGAGCACGAGCGCCGCCCCGACAATCTTCTTCGCCCCGTTACTCATCGCGCCCGACTCTCTCACGCACGGTTCGCGCCTGTCAATGGTCAGCGTTTCTTTGCGTCTTCGCGCCTTTGCGTGAGACAAATTTTTCACGCTGAAGGCGCAAAGACGCAAAGATGTTGTGTGCCATTTACGGCAGCGCTCCGAACCAGCCGCGGCGCTCGGCCCACTTCGTCAGTTCGAGGACAGGGGAGACGGTGAAGGCCAGGACTACGACGATGAGCCAGTCAGTTAGAGTCAGGTAGAAAGTATTGAACATCTCATGCAGGAAGGGCAGGTAGATGATGAGCCCAAGCATGAAAAGCTCCCACAGGATGGCTAGGTTGAGCCACCTGTTGGCGAAAGGTTTACGCAGCACCGAGTGGCGGTCAGAGCGGAAGTTGTAGGCTTTGAAAAATTGTATCAGGACGAGCGAGACGAACGTCATCGTCATGGCTTCCTGAACGCTGCGCCCCGATTTGAGCGCCCACATGAAGAGACCTATGTTGACGAGCGTTGACCAGAGCCCGCCGATGAGCATCAGCATGACGACGGGGCGCGTGAAGATGCCCGTGCGGGCCTGGCGCGGCGGGCGGCGCATGAGGTCCGTCTCGGGCGGGTCAACCGCCAAAGCGAGCGCAGGCAACCCGTCCGTCGCCAGGTTGACGTAAAGGATCTGCACCGCCGAGAGCGGGAGCGGAAGCCCTAAGAGCGACGCGCCAGCCATCAATCCGATCTCGCCTATGTTGGACGAGAGCAGGTACATCAAATACTTTTTGATGTTACTGAAGATGCCGCGCCCCTCTTCGACGGCCGCGACGATGGAAGCGAAGTTATCGTCCGTCAGCGTCATCGCGGCGGCCTCTTTGGTCACGTCCGTACCGGTCAGCCCCATCGCAATGCCGATGTCCGCTTTCTTCAGCGCGGGCGCGTCGTTGACGCCGTCGCCGGTCATCGCGACGACGTGCCCCTTCTCTTTGAGCGCCGTCACCACGCGCAGCTTGTGCGCGGGGGAGACACGCGCGTAGACCTCCACGTCCTCGACCTCGCGCTGAAACTCTTCGTCGTCCAGCACCTCAAGGTCCGCGCCGGTCAGTAGGCGGCCGGAACTGAGTATGCCCAGCTCGCTCGCGACGGCGCGGGCCGTCAAGGGATGATCGCCCGTTATCATCACGACCTTGACGCCTGCCTCCTTGCACTCTTCCACGGCCGCGTGTGCTTCGGGGCGCGGCGGGTCAATCATCCCGACGAGGCCCAGAAACGTCATCTCGCACTCGGCGTCCGCGAGCGTCGCGCCCTCTTTGCGCGCGACGGCGAGCACGCGCAGGGCCTCGCTCGCCATCTCCTGCGCCGTGTGAAGAGTCTCGGCCCTGCTCGCTTTCGACAGTTCCGTCTCGCCCTCGCGTGTCAACTGCCGCGTACAGGAATCGAGGATGAATTCCGGCGCGCCTTTGGCGTAGGCGAGCGCCACGCCTTCGGGCGTCAAGTGCAGCGTCGTCATGCGCTTGGTCTCGGAGCTGAAGGGAATCTCACCCGTGCGCGGGAACTCGCGGTCGAGCGCGGCCTTTTCCAGCCCGGCCTTGGCCGCCGCCACGACGAGCGCGCCCTCGGTCGGATCGCCTTTGACGTGCCAGCGCACGGCGTCCGCCTCCTCGCGCACGACGCGCGCGTCCGAGCAGAGCGCGGCGGCGCGAAGCAACTCTAAGAGCGGCACCGTAGGCTCGACCGTGGAGTCTTCCAGAAGAATAGTCCCTCGCGGTTCGTAGCCCGCACCGGAGACTTCGAACATTTGTCCGGCGACGTGGATTCGGCGGGCCGTCATCTCGTCTTTGGTCAGTGTGCCAGTTTTATCGGAGCAGATGACGGACGTGCTGCCGAGGGTTTCGACGGCGGGCAGGCGGCGCACCAGCGCATTACGTTTAATCATCCGCTTGACGCCGATGGCGAGCGAGATGGTGACGACCGCGGGCAGCGCTTCGGGGACGACCGCGACGGCCAGCGCAACGCCGAAGATGAGCATTTCGAGGAACGGCTGGCCGCGCAATAGCCCGAGCGCGATGATGACGACGACCACCGCGAACGCGGCGCGCGCGAGGGAACGCCCGACTTTGTCCAGATGTTCCTGCAAGGGAGTCTTGTCTGACTCGACCTCTTGCAACATGCGCGCTATTTGGCCGAACTCGGTCGTCATCGCGGTCGCCACGACGACGGCACGCCCGCGCCCGTAGGTGACGACCGTGCCGGCGTAGGCCATGTTCTTACGGTCGCCGACCGCCGCCTCCCGGTCTTCGAGCGCGTCCGTGTGCTTCTCGACCGCGACGGACTCACCCGTCAGCGCAGACTCCTCCACCTGCAAGTTGATGGCGACGATTAGTCGCACGTCTGCGGGAACTTTGTCGCCGGCCGCGAGGAGCACTACGTCGCCGGGCACAAGCTCGCGGGCGGGGACTTCGCGCTCAGTGTCTTCGCGGATGACGGTGGCCGTGGGCGCGGCCATCTCGCGCAGGGCTTCGATGGCGCGCTCGGCGCGGTACTCTTGCACGAAACCGAGCAGCACGGCGAAGAGCAGTATGATCGTGATGGCGACGGCCTCGACCACGTGGCCCAGAAAGAAGGAGAGCAGCGTGGCGAAGATCAAGATCACGATGAGCACGTTCTTGAACTGTTCGAGCAGAATCTCCCAGGGCGAGATGCGGCCCGCAGCCTGTAGCTCGTTCGGGCCGTAGTCGTTCAGGCGGCGCGCGGCCTCCGCGTCCGCCAGTCCGCGCGGCGCAGACTTCAACCTCTCGAAAGTACGCGAGACCGCCAGCGTGTGCCACGGCGCGGCCGCGCCCGCGTCAATGCTCTTCGTCTTCACAGTGTCAACCGACATAATCATCCTTCGATTAAAGCGTTCAAGCTTTTCTTTGCGTCTTTGCGCCTCCAGCGAGAGAAAACCAAAACCTCTCACGCAAAGACGCAAAGGCGCTAAGGCTGGCGCACGACTTCGACAGAGCACGTTGCGCGCGCGGCCACCGCCGAGGAGACGCTCCCGGTCAGAAAGTGTTTGAAGCCGTGCAGGTCTCTCGTCCCGACGAAGATGGAATCAGCGCCCCAGCTCTCTGCCTCTTCGACGAGGACGTGAGCCGGGTTGCCCCCCTTCGCGACGTTCGACGTAGTCAGCCCCGCTGCGCGTAGCTTGTCCGCCGCGCCGTCCGGCGGCACTTGCGCCTCCGGCGCGAGCGCGGTGACTATGCGCGCTTCGCTCCCCTCAGGCCACGCGCGCGCCGCGGTTGCGTCCACCGCACGCTCCGAATCGGGCGAGCCGTTTAAGCCTATGACAACGCGACACGGCCCCACGCGCCCCGCGTCCGTGCCTCGCGCCACGCGCACGGAGCACCGCGCCTCGTAGAGCACTCGCTGCGACACGCTGCCTAAAATGAGACGACCGCCCACGTTCGCGTGACCGTGAGAGCCTATGACGACGAGGTCCGCCTTGAGACT
>DATFCB010000467.1:0-2842 GCA_035253525.1 Pyrinomonadaceae bacterium
TCGCCGTCGCCGGGGCGAATGAGGGCCGGACAATCGCGGACCTCGTCAGAGAATCTAGCGCCCCCATCACGAGTTTCACGGACCTTTCGCTGCCGGAGGTCACGGCGCTCGCCGCGCGCTCGCGCCTCTTCGTCGGCAACGACAGCGGCGTCGCGCACATCGCGGCGGCCGTGCGCGTGCCCTCGGTCGTCATCTTCGGCTCGTCCAACGTCGCACACTGGCGTCCGTGGGCGAGCGCGCCCGCGTTAGTTGTACGCGAAGAATTGCCCTGCCAGCCCTGCCCCGGCTACACCTGCGCCGAGTTCGACGCGCCCGAGTGCATTCGCCGCGTCTCCGTGGAACGCGTCGTGGCGGCCGTCGGTCGAGTGTTAGAGGAAAGCTCTCAGTTATGAAGTTCGATGAGGATTATTCAAACACCTTAGACAAGTTGCTTGATAATGTTTCTGACGCCCACTCTTTCCTTCAATTCGTAAAAGCACTTATCGCGGATAGAAAAGATGAGTTGGCAAAGGAGAAAGAAAATCCGAGCAGTCCGTTCGGGCCGGGCGCGAACGGCTGGGAGAATGGAAGCATTGAGAGTTATTTGGACGCTGCCGTAGCTTGGGCAGAGGACTCTCGTGCTCTGCCGCAAGAACCCTCTTGGAAAGCGTTCGCACAATTTCTTTACAGCGGGAAATATTACGAATGATATTTCCGGCCATTCGTCAATGAACCAGATGACTCAACAGCGCGCGGACGAAATCCTGCGCGGCGCGAGCGAGCGTAACGTGGTCGTTTACGGCGACGTGATGCTGGACGAATTCGTGTGGGGCGACGTGACGCGCATCAGCCCGGAAGCGCCCGTGCCGGTGGTGGACATACGCCGCGAGTCCGTGCACCTGGGCGGCGCGGCCAACGTGCTGGCAAACCTGATGTCTTTGGGCGCGCGCACGAGCGTCGTCGGCGTCGTCGGAAACGACCGCGCGGGCGAGCGGCTCCGCGCGGAGTTGAAAGGGGCAGGGGCGGCAGACGACACGCTGGTCGTTGACGAGAATCGTCCGACCACGGTCAAGACGCGCATCATCGCGCACAGCCAACTCGTCGTGCGCGCGGACCGCGAGCGGCGCACGCACGTTGACGCGAGCGTCGAGGCGAAGCTCGTGGAAGTTCTGGGCCATTTAATTTCAGAAGCTGACGCTTTCGTCGTTTCCGATTATGATAAGGGAGCGGTCACGCCGCGCGTCCTCGCGGAAGTCTTGCGGCTGGCTTACGGGCGCGGCATCCCCGTCCTCGTTGACCCGAAGATTCGCAACTTCGACGCCTACCGCCCGGCCACGCTCGTCACGCCGAACCACCACGAGGCGCTGCGGCTGACGAACACTGAGGACCACACGGACGAAGGGTTGAAGCGCGCAGCGCACCTGCTTCGCGCGCGGCTCGACTGCGATTCAGTCTTGATTACTCGCGGCGAGCGCGGCATGATGCTCCTGGAGAGTTACCACGAGCCCGTCTACGTCGAGACGGTCGCGCGCGAGGTTTACGACGTGACGGGCGCGGGCGACACAGTCATCGCCACGCTCGCCGCCGCGCTCGCCGCGCGCGCGTCAATGGTCGAAGCCGCCATCCTCGCGAACCACGCCGCAGGCTGTGTCGTTGGCAAAGTCGGCACCGCGACGGCGAGCGCCGAAGAGGTAGTCAACTCAATCCAGCGGGAAACCTGAGCCGCCCGTGGGCTCCAAAATAATCTTTAAGAGGTTTTGTTGATGAAGTCTCGCCCCCACTTAGTACTTTCGTGCGCCCTCGCGCTCGTCGCGCTCACGCTGCTTCCGGCGTGTAATAGAAAACCCGCGAAGGACGTTCTGAGAATCGGGATCGCGCGCAGCCTGACGCACATCGCCGTGGGCCAGAAATCGCGCCTCGTGGCCTATGAAGAGTATCGCGAGCAAGACGACATTGACTCGGCGCACGCGGCTTCGCTGCGCGACTTCCTGCGCGCGCCACTCGCGGCCGTCAAGTGGAGCGTGTCGGACGAGCAGACGGCCGCGGTCGGCGAGGACGGAACCTTGACGGCGCTGAAGCCCGGACGTGTGACTTTGAAAACAGTCTGGGAGGGGCGCGAGGCGGAGGCGACCGTCGAGGTGGTCAAGGCTTTGCCGGTGGGGCCGTTGCCGCGCATGAACGCGCTCGCGTCGCGTTGCGCGCCGCAGGGCGTCGGCCTGAGCCTCGGCGCTGACCGCGCGCTGCGTTTCAGTCTGAGCTTTGACAACGACTGCGCGGACGTTGACGTGAAGACGGAAGCGCCGGACAGGCAGCTTCCGTGGGAGTTCGCTTTCAACGGCGGCACGCTTGAGGTGGTGAGCGCGCAAGGCCCAATCGTCAGCGGCCGCGCGCGTATGAATGCGGGCGGCGAGATAGAGTTCACGGTCTGGGCCGAAGGCGAGGGCGCTTTCCCGCTCTCTTTGCGGAATAAGACGGTGCTGCTCGTCGGCGATTCGATGGCCGAAGGCGTCGGCCCGTGGCTCGAAAAGAAGGTCGAGGCCGTGGGCGGCCGCTTCATCAACGGGCAGGAGCGCAGCTCGACCATAGTCTTCTGGCAGGGGTCTGGAAAGCTGCGCGAGAAGCTGGCGCTCTACCGCCCGGACGTGGTCTTCGTCGCGCTCGGCTCGAACGAGATTTTCATGGCGAACCCGGAGGTACGCGCGCCGCTCGTCAGGCGTATGGTCGAAGAGATTGGCGCGCGCCCGGCCTTCTGGATTGGCCCGCCGAGCTGGAAGCCCGACAAGGGATTGGTGCGCGTCATCGAAGAGAACTTCCAGCCCGGCCACTTCTACAACTCGAACTCCCTCGTCGTGCCGCGCGCCCC
>DATFCB010000468.1:0-2009 GCA_035253525.1 Pyrinomonadaceae bacterium
CGCCCGGCGGACTTGCCCGCGAGCTTAAAGGAGGTGCGTATGCCGCGCCTGTGGCGTCGCTCACTGCGCCAGCGCCGCCTGCGCGTGCCCGGCGGCGGCGTCAGCACGCGCGGACCATCCTCCTGCGCCAGCGCCGTGACCGCAGAGCGGGCCTCGACCGTGAATGGAGCGACGTGGAAAGCTGTGATGAGCAGTAGCACGAAGAGCGAGGGCAGAAGTTTGCGCATGAAGCCTTGAGTCCTCCACAGGTTTTGTCTGCCGGGGTTAGTGTGAGAGAGCATCGCACACGGTTGCGGCCTCAGTCCAGCCGCGCCAAAAACCGATGGCGAAACGCCCCGCACGAGTGTTAAGCTTCACTCTCCGGTGGCCCGCCTCGCCGCCGCTAAGAGAGAGGGCCGAATTCTTCGGAGGCGAAACCATGCAAGCACAGACGCTCAACTGCCCTACGTGCGGGGCGGCCGCTTCCAGCGACGCGACGCACTGCGCGTTCTGCGGCGCGCGCCTCGCTACGGTCGCGTGCCCGCGCTGCTTCGCGATGATGTTTGCCGGGAGCAAGCATTGTGCTAAGTGCGGCGCGAAGGTGGACGCCACGGAACCGGGCAAGGAGGCGGCGAGCCGCGCCGCCTCTTGCCCGCGCTGCCGCACGGGGCTGGAATCAATCGCGGTCGGGAGCGCGCGTCTCAAAGAGTGTGCGCGCTGCGACGGGCTGTGGGTGGATGTCGAATCGTTCGAGCGAATCGTGAATGAGCGCGAGGAACAGGCCGCGGTGCTCGGCGCGCCTTCGCTGTTGACGAAGGAGAGCGGCGCGGGCGCGTCCCGTCAGGTGCGCTACGTGCCCTGCCCGCAGTGCGGCGAGTTGATGAACCGCGTCAACTTCGCTCGCTGCTCGGGCGTCGTCGTTGACGTGTGCAAGGGGCACGGCACCTGGTTCGACCGCGACGAGCTGCGGCAGATTGTGGAGTTCATACGGGGCGGCGGGCTCAGTGTCTCGCGCGAGCGCGAGAAGCGCGAGATCGAGGCGGAGCGACAGAAACTCAAGCAGGAACAGCTCTCCGCGTCGCTCCAAACCAGGCGGCTCGGGACGACGGGCGAGCCTGAAGACCGCCGGAGCGTCGTCAACGCCGCCGGAGAATTGTTAGGCTTCCTGCGCGATTGGTGAGAGCAATGCGGAAGAGAGTTCAGTGGTGAGGCTGCCGACGCGGCGTTATCTTTGTGCGGAACTTTTCACGGCGCGGCGCGTGTCAAAGAGCGTTCATGCGGGCCGCGCTGAAGAGATGAGGGCCGCGGCCGGACTGTTAAGGATGAGGAGAGACGTTATGGCATCACGAAAAATTTATCGTGCCGTGCTGGCGATGCTTTTAATCGCCGCGGGCTGGGGCGCGCATTCGCGCGGGGTGCTGGCACAGGAGGGGCAGTCGGCCCCGCGAATCAAGAGCGAAGAGGCCGGAGGCTTGGAAGTTCAGCTCTATCTGCTCGTCGCCAGCAAATCGTCTGGCGGCGAGGACGAGAAGCTGCCCGCGACGCTCGACGCGGTGGTCAAGCAGTTGAAGACGACGTTCACCTTCAAGAACTACAGGCTGGCGACGACCTTGCTCAATCGCGTCAGGAACGGCGGGCGTCTGAGCCTGCGCTGGGTGGGAAGCCCGCTGCTCGTGCCGTCGGCGGCGACGACCGCCACGCCCGGTTCCAACGAATTCAACATCGCGCAGGTCAAGATGGAGAAGGACGACGCCGGGCGGGACATCGTGCAGATGTATGGTTTCAATTTCGGCACGCGCATCATCATTCAAGTCCCCAGCGTGGCGAGCGCGGGCGCGAGCGCACCCGTCGTTCAATCCGAGAGCCCCGGCATCACCACGGACATCTCGATGCGCGAAGGCGAGCCGACCATCGTCGGCACACTCAACGTCGGCCCCTCGGGCGACGCCCTGATTATCGTCGTCACGGCCAGGAGACCCGCGTCGCGTTAAAGAAGAGCAAGGTAAGAAAGCCAAGGTGGGAAGATGAAA
>DATFCB010000469.1:0-2099 GCA_035253525.1 Pyrinomonadaceae bacterium
GCGCTCGGCGCGGCCTATCTCGCCGGCCTCGCCGTAGGCTTCTGGGAGAGCAGGGAAGAACTCGACGCCAAATGGAAAGTCGCGCGCCGCTACGAACCGCAGATGAGCGAATCAGAGAGGGAACGGCTCTACGGCCGCTGGCTGAAAGCCGTCGAGCGCGCGAGGGATTGGGAGGAGCATTAGAGTATATTTTAAGCTCTCAGTTCAGGAGAGGCATGGAGGTGATAACAGCAGTGGAACTCTTACAGGAATACTCGACGCGCGTGAGCGGCCCGGACGGCACGACTTACATTGTGCGCAGTTACGCGGAGGAGCGGGCCGACGGCACATGGACGGGGTGGCTGGAGTTTCATCCCACGGACGCCGGTAAGCCTGTGTTGAGCACCGGACAGGAGACATCACAGCCGAGTCGCGTGACCGTCGAGTACTGGGCAACGGGGTTGGAGTTGGTCTACTTAGAGGGTGCTCTCGCCCGTGCGCGAGTGAAGTAGGCGCTTCGTGTAACGCTATCATCTTTCCCCTTAGTGAAACCTAATCAACCGGACACGGCGAACCAGACCTTCGACCTGATAGTAATCGGGGCGGGCATCAACGGCGCTGGGATAGCGCGTGACGCGGCGATGCGCGGGCTGAAGGTCTTGTTACTGGACAAGGGGGACATCTCGTCGGGCACGAGCGCGTGGTCAACGCGGCTGATTCATGGCGGGCTGCGTTATCTTGAGCACGGCGAGGTGGGGCTGGTCCGCGAATCGTTACGCGAGCGCGAGCGCCTTTTGCGAGTCGCGCCGCACCTCGTACGCCCGCTCCCCATGCTAATCCCCGTCTACAGGGGCGCGCGGCGCGGGCTCCTGACCATCCGCGCGGGGATGATTCTTTACGACCTGCTCTCGTCGGGTAAATCTCTCGAACGCCACCGCATGCTCTCGGCCGAAGAGACGCGCGCCCGCGCGCCCGGTTTAGCCTTGGAGAATTTGCGCGGCGCGGCGCTCTACTACGACGCGCAGGTCGAGTACGCCGAACGGCTCGTCTTCGAGAACGCGCTCTCGGCCTCGCGCTCGGGGGCGTTGATTCAGACTTACTCACGCGTGGACAACTTCATCGTCGAAGAAGGAGCGGTCAGCGGCGTTGAGTATACGGACCTGATTAAAGACTCGGCGCACGCCGCGCGCGCTCGTGTGACGCTGAACGTGTCCGGCCCCTGGGTGGACGAGGTGCTGGCGCTCGGCGCGCGGCCAATTGAGCGTCTGATTTGCGGGACAAAGGGGAGCCACCTGGTCGTTGACGAGTTCGCGGGCGCGCCCGCAACCGCGCTCTACGTGGAGGCGCGAGCCGACGGCCGCCCCTTCTTCATCATCCCCTGGAACAGGGCTTATTTAATTGGCACAACCGATCTGCCCTTCGACGGCAGCCCGGACGAAGCGGAGGCGAGCGAGGATGAGATTGGTTATCTACTCACGGAGACGAATCGTGTGATTCCGTCCGCGCGGTTGACGCGCGACCACATACGCTACACCTATTCGGGCGTCAGACCTTTGCCGTGCCGCACGAGCGTAGACCCCTCGGGCGTCACGCGCCGCCACTTCATACGCGACCACGCGCCGACTCTCGGCGGCTTCCTCTCCGTCGTCGGCGGGAAGCTGACCACCTACCGAAACCTTTCCGAGCAGGCCGTGGACGCCGTCTTCAAAAAGCTGGGGAGGGAATCGCCCGCTTGCGAGACGGCGCGGGAGCCTCTGCCCGGCGCTCAAGGGAAAGACTTCGGGGCGTTTCTGGCACAGTTTAAGACGGAAAGTAATTTGCCGGAGCCCGTGGCCGAGCGTCTGTTCAAAATCTACGGCGCGCGGGCCGAAGAGGTGTTGAAGGTGGCCTCCGAGGATGAAGGGCTACGAGAACCTTTTAGTAAAGTCTCGGGCGCAATCGGCGCGGAGGTCGTCTTCTCCTTTCGTGAGGAAATGGCACAGACGCTCACGGACTGCCTCTGGCGGCGGACGATGGTCGGGATGAACTCCGAGGCCGGATTGGACGCGGTCGAGGCTGCGGCGGAAGTGGCGCGGAAGTATCTAGGCTGGGACGATGAACGCGTCGCGCGCGAGGTTGGC
>DATFCB010000470.1:0-2825 GCA_035253525.1 Pyrinomonadaceae bacterium
AGTGATAAGTGATAAGTGATAAGTAAAAGCTACGGCCTTTCTTTTCACTTATCACTCCCAAGGTGAGGGTTATGCGATCATACAGGGGCTTGGTCTGGCAGATATTTCTGGCGGCGTTTATCTTCGTTCTCTTCTGCTCGAAGGTGAGTTTCGGGCAGCAGTCGTCTGGGACGTTGCGCGGGCAGGTCGCGGACGAGTTGGGCGGGTTGATTGTCGGCGCGACCGTTACGGCCGCGGACGCGAGCGGCGTGGAGAAGACCGCGACGACCGACGACGAAGGGCGCTACAGTTTCTCGTCGCTCGCGCCGGGTCGCTACACCGTGCGCGTCGTCGCGCCGGGCTTCGCGCTTTACGAGAACGCCGAAGTCGAGGTCGCGGCCGGGGGCACGGACCCGCTCAACATCACGCTGCCCGTCGCCATCGAGGAACAGGTGGTGACGGTCACGGAAGAGGCCGAGATCAACACGGACCCGGATAACAACGCGGGCGCGCTTGTGTTGCGCGGCGCTGACCTGGACTCTTTGCCGGACGACCCGGACGCGCTCGCGGACGCCTTGCAGGCGCTGGCCGGACCCTCGACCGGGGCCGAGGGCGGCGGCGAAATCTTCCTCGACGGCTTCTCCGGCGGACGCCTCCCGCCGAAAGAATCCATCCGCGAGATTCGCATCAACCGCAACCCGTTCTCAGCCGAATACGACCGCCTCGGTTACGGCCGGATAGAGATTTTCACCAAGCCCGGCACAGACAAGTTTCGCGGCCAGGCGTTCTTTAACTTCAACGACGAGGCTTTGAACTCGCGCGACCCGTTTGCGCCTGAGCGTGCCAGCTTCCAGCGCCGACGCTACGGCGGAAACCTGAGCGGCCCCATCGTCTCGAAACGCGCCTCGTTCTTCCTCGACTTTCAGCGCAACGAGACGGATGACAACGAAGTCGTCAACGCCGTCATCCTCGACGACGCGCTCAACCCGACGCCGTTTGGCCTGGCCGTCGTCACGCCGCGCCGCAGCACCACGTTCAGCCCGCGCTTCGATTGGCAGTTGAACCAGACGAACACGCTCGTCGGGCGCTACTCTTACGAGCGCACGCGCCGCTCGAACGTCGGCGTCGGCGACTTCTCGCTGCCCTCGCGCGCCTACGACACGTCGAGCACGGAGCACACTCTGCAACTCACGGAGACGGCCGTCATCAATCAAAAGGTGATTAACGAGACGCGCTTCCAGTACGTGCGCGCGCGCAGCGTCTCCGAGGGAGACGACTCCGAGCCGACGATTCGTGTGCTCGAAGCCTTCACGGGCGGCGGCTCGCAGGTTGGCTTTTCCTTCAACAACGAAGACCGCTTCGAGCTGCAAAACTACACTTCGTGGACGATGGGCAACCACTCGCTCAAGGCTGGCGCGCGGCTGCGCCACACGAGGCTGACGGACTCGTCGCCGCAGAACTTCGCCGGGACGTACACGTTCGCGGGCGGCATTGGCCCGCAGCTCGACGCCAATAATCAGGTGGTGCTGGACGGCGCGGGCCAGCCCGTGCTCGTTCCGTTGACGAGCATCGAGCGTTACCGCCGCACGCTGCTCTTTCAGCAACAAGGATTGACGCCCACGCAGATTCGCGTGCTCGGCGGCGGCGCGACACAGTTCTCCATCGCGGGCGGAAACCCCTTAGCGAGCGTGACGCAGACTGACTTCAGTCCGTTCATACAGGACGACTGGCGCGTGCGCCCGAACCTGACGCTCTCGCTGGGCCTGCGCTACGAGGCACAGACGAACATTGACAGCAGCCTGGATTTTGCGCCGCGCGTCGCCTTCGCCTGGTCGCCGGGCGGCGGCGGCAGTCAGCAGCGGCAGAAGACCGTCATCCGCGGCGGCTTCGGCATCTTCTTCAACCGCGTGGGCCAGAATCTAACGCTTCAGGAGGAGCGCTTCAACGGCACGAACCAGCAGCAGTTCGTCGTCACGACGAACACGACGAACGGCTTCGATGTCCTTGACCTTTTCCCGGCCGTGCCCTCGCTTGCAGACCTCGCGGCCTTCAGCATCCCGCAGACGACGCGCACGCTCGCCGACGACTTGCGCACGCCCTACACGATGCAGACGGCCGTCAGCGTCGAGCGGCAGTTGCCCTACCGCATGACGCTCTCCGTGAATTTCGTCAGCGCGCGCACGCTTCACGTTCTGCGCTCACGCAACATCAACGCGCCCCTGCCGGGGACGTTCGTCCTGGGCGTGCCGGGCAGCGGCGTGCGCCCGTTCCCCGGCCTCGGCAACATCTTTCAGTATGAGTCGAGCGGACGCTTCAACCAGAACCAGTTGATCGTCAGCCTGAACAACCGCTTCAGCCCGAAGTTCACGATGTTCGCGACCTACACTTTGAACGACGCGAGCAGCGATACTGACGGCTCGGGCTCGTTCCCCGTCAACCAGTACGACCTGTCATCAGAGTACGGGCGTTCGTCTCAGGACATACGCCACCGCTTCTTCATCGGCGGCCAGGTCAACGCGCTGCCGTGGGGCATACGTCTGAACCCGCTCGTCACGATCAACTCCGGCCGCCCCTTCAACATCACGACGGGGCGCGACACGAACGGCGACACGCTCTTTACGGAGCGCCCCGCCTTCGCCACGGACCTCTCGAAGCCGGGCGTAGTCGTCACGCGCTTCGGCGCGTTCGACCCGAACCCCTTGCCGGGCCAGGAACTCATCCCGCGCAATTTTGGCACAGGCCCATCCTTCTTCACGGTCAACCTGCGCGCGAGTAAAACTTTCAGCTTCGGCGAAGCGCCGAGCGCGGCCACTGGCGCGCAGGGCGGCGGCGGAGGCGGCGGGCGC
>DATFCB010000471.1:0-7255 GCA_035253525.1 Pyrinomonadaceae bacterium
GAAAGGTTCGCCGTCTCCGCGAGCGCGAAGAAGACGCGCGGCTCGCCTGGGAACTCGCGCACCAGCGCCAGCAACTGCTCTTCGGCCGCCACGTAATTTTTCAACTGCACCAGCTTGTCCACGTCCAGCAATCTTTTGACGAGCGCCGCGTTCGGCAACTGCGCGGCCGCAGTAGTGGCGTCCGTCTCCCCTTGCGTCGCGCGCGCCTTGCGCGCCACGGCCGCACGCTTACGCGCCGCGTCAGCCTCTTCCAGCCGGCGCGTCTCGCGCGCGGGGTCGAAGGACGCAATCATGTCCGGGAGCGAATTACTCACGTCGAAGCCGGAAGACTCCACTCCACGCAACTGCTCCGCGAAGTAGAAGGCGAGTACAGCGCCGTTCTCGTAACCTTCGGCAAGCTGCGCGATTGATTCGTCCGAGACGGCGGCGCGCGCTGCCTCAAGCTCCTTGACGATCTCCGCGCGCTTGCCCTGGTCCGTGACCTTGTCCAGCCGGGCGGTCGCGTCTCGCGTCAACGCGTCGAGTTTCGCCGCTTCGTCCAGGCGCACGTCCGCGGCCACCACGAGCGACCGCGTGACCATCAGGAAAACGTCCGGCGAGACATTCGCGCCCGCCGCGGTGCGCGCGTCGAGCAGTTGCTTGAGCTGTTCCCTGCGCGCCGCTATCTCGCGGCCGAAGCGGACCACGAGCGGGTCAACGACGTACTGCACATAAGCGCGCCGCAACTCCGGCGAAGCCTGATTGTCGTCGCGCCCTGGGCAATAGCGCTTCGTCTCGTCGCAGGCGGGGATGATGACGTAGTAGTCGTCTGCGATGACGCGGAAGTTGGTCGCGCCCGGCGCGGCGAGCAAGTCCGGCACGACGATGAAGCGGCGGTCGTGCTCGCGCGTCTCGAAGCGCTGCGGCGCGTTCTTCTTCGGCTTCTCGCCCGCGGGCGGCTTCACGGGGATCCGCTCGATGGTCGTCGTGATGGGGCGCGTGTTGAGGTACGAGGCCACGCCCAGGATCGTGGCGGTGGTCGAGCGGCGTAGGCGGTTGCCCTCTTCCTGGTACGCCCTCAGGTAAACGGGCATGCGCTCGTCAAGCCCGGACTTCTTGTAGAAGTCGCGCACCAGCGGCGCGAAGTCCATCACTTCGAGCAGCCCCGCGGGAAGGTCCAGCGAGCGCGGCGGCTCTTGAAACTCGGGCGCTGGCCCGAGCGCGTAGGCCAGCGACACGTAGCGTGATGCCTGCTCGGCCGGAGTGGGCTCGCGCCCGCCCACTTCCTTCAGCTTGTTGCGCTCGTAGAAGGCCGCCAGGCGCTGGCGCAGCGTCGGGTCCAGGTTCGCCAGATCGCGCCTTAACTGCGCGCGAAAGACGGAAGGCTCCTCGCCTTTCGGCGTCGGGTCGAACCCGGCCGCGTCGAGCGCCGCCATCACCGCTATCAGGCGCGGCTCCGGTTTGATCTGCGCCCCGTACTCCAAGAGGTCTACGCTGCGCTGGCGCTGCTGCTGTTGCTGTTGTGCGGTTTGTGTGGTCGTGCGCGGCGTCGGCGTCGGCGTTGGGGTGCTCGTCTGCGCCTGCGCCGTGGCGACGCCCGAAAACAGAAGGGCGATGATGAAATAAGGTCTTCTCATAGAACTAAAAATCGGGCCAATAACGGGATAACGCGTGCTGGACTTTCTTTGCACTGAATGCCAAGGGGAGACGATAAAGAGATGCCCTGCGCCGGTCAACGGATGCCAGAGGAAAGATATGCGAGCGGAAGCATGAGGGGATAAAAGCAGGGATGAGGGATGAGGGATGAGGGATGAAGAAAAGAAAGAGTTCTTATTTCATCCCTCATCCCTCATCCCTCACCCCTTTATCACTTGTAGCTGCCGAGCGCCTCGGACTCGTCCGTGTAGGTGTCGAAGACGGTCAGGAGCTTGGTGATGCCGAGCAGATCTTTGAGCTTTTGCGTCAGGTTGAGGAGCTTGAGCTGGCCGTCGGCGTTGCTGATCGCCGTGTAGCTTGAGACCAGTTCGCCGATGCCACTCGAATCAATGTAGCCGACGCCGCCGAGGTTCAAGAGAATCTTCTTCTTGCCCTCTTCGAGCAGCCGCCGGATCGCGCTACGCAACGCCACCGAGCCTTCACCGATGGTGATCTTGCCGTCCATGTCCAGAACGGTGATGTCTCCGGCCTGACGCTCTTTGATATTCAGTTCAGCCATTGCAGAATCTCCTTAAACGAATTCAGTTTCAGGTTTCAGGTTTCAGGTTTCAGGTTTGAAATGCAGAGAACTTGAAACCTTGAACCTGAAACTTGAAACGTCAATACTTATTACCGCTTCTTCGTCATCCGCACCACCGTGCCGCCCGCGGGGTGGCGCGACCATTCGAGTCCGTCCATGAAGGTGCGCATGAAAAGGAGCCCGCGCCCGCCGGTCTTCATCAGGTTCTGCGGGTCCGTCGGGTCCGGGACGCTTTCGGGATCGAACCCCTCCCCCTGGTCCCGGACAGTGATTTCAATCTCGCCCGGCGAGCGCTTAAAGCTGACCTCGACCGCTTTCGTCTCGTCGCGGCGGTTGCCGTGCAGCACGGCGTTGGTGACGGCCTCGCGGACGGCCATGTCAACCCCATAAGCGGCGTCCTCACCGAGGCCCGAGCGCCTGACGAAATCGGCGGCCGCCTCGGCGGCTTCGCTGATAGCCTCCAGGCGGCTCGGCAATACCAGTTCAGTCGTCTCCTCGGTCAATGAGGCGTGGCCTTTCCAAAGCCGTCCGGGTACGGCTGCTAACACAGGATTCGAAAAGCGAGCCGGAAGACTTGAGGGTGTAACACGCCCGCAGCGCGCATGTCAAGAACAGTGGTCAGTAGTCAGTGGTCAGTAGTCAGTTAAAAACCTGGCGCGGAGACTTGAGTCCTAACTTTTAGGAATCAAGACAGCCGGCACTCAATAACTGACCACTGACCACTGACCACTGACCACTGTTCTTGTATGATTTGTCTCATGAGAATTCGGGAGGCCGGAGCGGGGAATCCGCGTGGACGGCCCATCGTCATCACGGGCTTCATGGGGGCGGGCAAGACGACCGTCGCAACGGCCCTGGCCGAGCGACTCGGCTGCCGCATGATTGATCTGGACCGATTCCTGGCCGAGCGCGAAGGGCGCACCGCACAGGTGATTATTGACGAGGACGGCGAGCCGCGCTTTCGCGAAATAGAGAGCCTGGCCCTCAGCGACGCCCTGGAAAATGGCGCGGCGGGAGTCATCGCCCTCGGCGGCGGGACGTGGACAATCGAGCGCAACCGCGAGCTTGTTGCGGAGCACGGCGGCCGCACGGTGTGGCTCGATGCGCCTTTTGAGTTATGCTGGCAGAGAATTGAAAGCGCCATACACACCCGGCCGCTCGCGCGCGAGCGAAGTAAGGCTCACAAGCTCTACCACGAGCGGCGCGCTCACTACAGCCAGGAGACTCTGCGCTTAAAAATTAGAGAGGATATGAGCGCGCGGGCGATTGCGGAAATTATTATTTGGGTGATGTCACTACAGACCAAAGGGAAGCGATGAATAATCACAAGGAAGACGCCAAAGCTTTAAAGGTGGCGAAACAGCTTAAGAACGCAGACAACTGGAAACACCTCGCGCGCTGGCACGGGGACGGCTACTACACGCTTCAAACCGAAGACACCGGCGACGTACCCGTGCGCCTCTTTCTGACGCCGTCGCTGCTGGCAAACACCGAAGACATTATTTACCGCCAGATCGTCAACGCCACGCGCTTTCCCGGCGTCAAGCTGGTCGTCATCACTCCCGACACGCACTACGGCTACGGCGTGCCCGTGGGTTGCGTGATTCTGACGGACGTGGAATCCGGCGCGGTGGCGATGGGGCCAGTCGGGTACGACATTAGCTGTTTTAAGGGCGACACTCTCGTCCCTACCGTTGACGGGAACTCCTATCCGATTGCCGACCTGGCGGAGTCGGGGAAGGAGATTCACGTCTACTCCCTGTCTAAAGACCAAAAGGTCGTCGTGGCGAAGGCCGTGGCGAGAAAGACCAAAACGAACGCCGCCCTCGTTAAAGTGACGCTGGACAACGGGAGGGAAATCTTCTGCACACCCGACCACGATTTTATGCTTCGTGACGGGAGTTACCGGCAAGCGAAAGACCTGACGCCGCGGACTTCATTGATGCCTTTCAACACCCGCGTTGATAGAGACGGCTACACGACCGTCAGGCATCCCGGGTCGAACAACGACCAGAGAGTGCATTGGATTATGGCCCGCGGCGGACTTCTGGGCGAGATTCCCGCATTCGCAGGTCAGAAGACCATCATTCACCACAGGAATTTCCGGCCGGCCGACAATCGCCCGGAGAATTTGGAGTTCATGGGCGACAGGGACCACATGAGCTATCACAAGTCCATAGCCGAACGTAACCCACACTTCCACTCGCCTGAGTTCGAGGCCAAAAGGAAAGCGGCCTTAACGGCTAAAGCCCAAACGCCGGAAGGTCACGCTTACTTTGCAGAAAGGGGCGGGAAGAACTTCGCGAAATTCAGGGAGCAGCACCCTGACGCGGCGCGCGAACATGCCATCCGTAATGGTAACGGCGAGCGCGGGAAACAATTCCTGACAGCTTACAACCAGAGCGAGAGGGGCAGAGCCAAATCTTCAGAGGTGGCCCACCGCGTTCACACCTGTGAGACTTGCGGCGTAACTGTCCCCGGCGGCGGATTCGGCATTCATAACCACCGCTACTTTAAGCACGGATATAACCACAAGGTGATTTCCGTCGAGCCACTGGATGAGACGGCGGATGTCTACTGTCTGACCGTTCCAGAGTACGGGAATTTCGCGCTCGATGCGGGCGTATTTGTCCACAACTGCGGGATGGTGAGCGCCAAATCCGATGTGCCGGTTGACGCGGCCACGCCGGAGAAGCGGATGGAGTTTAATCGCGCGGTGATGGAGCGCGTCAACATGGGCGCGGGCGGCAAGAGCGTCAAGCTCGGCAATTTGGACGAGCGCGAGTTTAATAATCTGGTTCGCGGCGGGGCTGAATACTACGTCGAAAAGTACGGCGCGTCTTTCGACCGCAGCCGCGCGGAGCGTCACCGCATGCCTGTGGATGACGACTGGCAGATTCCGTGGGGCGGCAAGGGCAGGCCCGAACGTGGGATGAATCAGCTCGGCTCACTCGGGGGCGGCAACCATTTTATAGAGTTGCAAAAAGCAGAGGAGACCGGGACGCTCTTCGTGCAGGCGCATACGGGCAGCCGCGGATTCGGGCACGGGCTCGCAACTAATTATTTCGAGATGGCGAAGGCGGAGAAGCCGGACGTTATCACGGACCTCGACCTGGGCTACTTCACGCCGGAGTCAAGGCATTACCGCGACTACCTGAACGCGGTGGCGGCCGGAGGCAACTACGCGATCATCAACCGCCTGATTATCTTTGAGCAGGTCGCGGAGGCTTTCCGCGAGACGTTCGGGTCCGAGTTGGAGTTGATTTACGAGATCAGTCACAACCTGGTGCAGAGGGAGTGGCATCCGTTGCACGAAGAGGTCTGGGTCCACCGCAAGGGCGCGACGCGCGCCTTTCCCGCGGGGCATCCGGGGCTCAAGGGGACGTTCTGGGAGGAGACGGGCCACCCCGTTTTGATTCCCGGCTCGAACATGGATTGGAGCTACATCCTGCGGCCCGCGGCGGGCGCGGTCAACAGCGGCTTCTCCGTCAACCACGGCGCGGGCCGCCGCATCTCGCGCGGCGAGGCGACGCGCAGCCTCAACCAGCGACGCATTGACGACCAGTACAGGGAGGCCGGCATTCTCGTCAACACGGACGGCCGCGTCCCCATTGACGAAGCCGCGCCGTGCTACAAGTCTTCCGAAGAAGTCATAGAGGCCGTCGTCGGCGCAGGACTCGCCACCGTCGAATACAAACTCTGGCCGCTCGCTTCCTTGAAGGGAACGGACGAGCGTAAGCAGGGGCGGCGAAAAAAGGGCCGAAAGACTTCGTCGCACTTTTAACCAGGGTCTCTAAAACTCTTCACAGATTAACACCGACAATTTAATTGCTCCGCCGGGAGGGCAGCGCACAGTCGCCGCCCCTCTATCCCTCCTCGTTCGGGGATGGTAATGGGCCTGTCTCAATCTGCGCCACATTCCCCGTCTACTCACGTGTGCCCTCTGAAATGTTTGGCCGCGAAACGTCATACCAAATTGAAGGCATGAATCGAGGGCGATAAAGGAGAGGCGCGGACGAACCTGAAATTGGCCCATCACTTCGGAGGAAACTCTATTGACAGAACTGCTCCGTATCAGCATCATGCCTGAGTTTTGCGTGGAAACCTCCTGCTAATGAAAGCCTTTCCTTCATTAGCCCTCCCATCACCTCGTTTTTCCTATGGAGATAAAACCAGATGGCACAAGCTAAATACAGAGTGAGCAAAGAGGCTCCGTTCGGGCTGTTTCTGAGGACTAAACCTAAAGACGGAACCAAAGTGGGACTGATGCCGATGGGCCAACTCGTCACCAAGCAGGCCGATTCGGGCACACAGGGATGGTGGGAAGTATCCACCGTGATTGACAGTGCCCCGGCTCAGGGCTTCGCCAGCAGCAAATTCCTGGTCGCTGACAGCGAGTTCACAGAGCCAACTCCCGTCAGCAGCGTGACCGCCGTGCACCTGCAAAGAAGCACTCCCGTTAAGCGGAGCAACTTGTTGCACGCCTTCGCGCTCAACGAGACGCCCCGCCCGGAGCGTAACGCTGGCTCGAACGCAGCCACCAAGGCCACGGAGTTGACGGAGATCGTCAAGTGGCTGGACGTAGAGAACAAGGCTCGCTACCACCCGAACCCGTCCAACACCTACTGCAATATCTACGCCTACGACTATTGCTATCTGTCCGGCGTTTTTCTGCCCAGGGTGTGGTGGTTGGGGGGAGCGATCCAGAAGCTAAAGGCGGGAAAACCCGTCTCGCCCGTTTACGCCGAGACCGTCAGCGAACTTAACGCCAACAGCCTCTTCAACTGGCTGAAAGAATTTGGCCCGACGTTCGGGTGGAGCAGGACGACGGACTTCACGGCCATGCAGAACGCAGCCAACAACGGCCAGGTGGTCATCATCTGCGCGCAGCACAAGAAGCCCAACCGCTCAGGCCACATCTGCCCAATCGTCCCCGAGACGACGACCCAGAAAGCGGTCCGCAGCGGCGCGACCGTCACCCGGCCGTTGCAGAGTCAGGCGGGCCGCCATAACCGCAAGTACCAGACCGCCGTCTGGTGG
>DATFCB010000472.1:0-6221 GCA_035253525.1 Pyrinomonadaceae bacterium
TCTGTCCGTCGAGTTCTTCCTCTTAAATCCGCATTCCGCATTCCGCAATCGAAAGTTACTACCTGAACATGGGGCGCGTCGTCGCCCGCACACGGCGTACAACTCTGCGTGTTGGAACGATCTCTTGAAGGAGAGCAAGACAGTGAGAATTGTTTACGCCACCTGTAGCCCGCGCCACCTGGAGTTTTATCTCACGGACAAGCGCGAGGCGGTCCCACAGAGCGCGACCGTCTTCGCCATCTGCACGGAGGACCGCACTCTCGAAAACCAGGACGAAGACCTCTTTTCGGCCATCACCGACGAGGAGTATTACGCGCTCAGGCAGATGGTCAACGAGGCCGAACGGCTCGAACAGGAGAGCCGCCAGGCGCTCGGCGAGCCCCGGAGTTCATTCAATCAATTCTTCGGCTGGATGCTCGGCGTCCTCGGGCGCAGCCGCCGCCGGGCCGCGAAAACCTCTGCGCGCAGAATCGAGCCGCTGCGGCAACGCGGTTAAAGCGCGCGCCGCCGCGCAGGCACTTCGCAGCTACCTGAACAGGTGGCGACTCGTTTCCTCGCTTCGATTGATGATGATGGCCGACGTTACGGCAGAAAGATTGATGAGGAGATTGAAAAAAATGAGAATGAAACGGAACCAAAAAAATCGCTCACTTGTGATGGCGGCCCTGGCGCTCGTCGTCCTCTGCTTAACTTCGGTGAGTGCTCTGGCCGCCAACCCGAATCTGATTATCAGCGAGTTTCGCCTGCGCGGGCCGAACGGCGCGAACGACGAGTTCATAGAGATTTATAACAACAGCGACGAAGCCCACACGGTCGCCAGCGGCGACGGCTCGCCCGGTTACGCGCTCGTGGCTTCAGACGGCATCAAGCGCTTCGTCATCCCGAACGGCACCGTCATCCCCGCGCGCGGCCACTACCTCGGCGTCAACTCCGTCGGCTACAGTCTCGCAAGTTACCCGGCTGGCCCCGGCGCGACCGCCACGGGCGATAAGACTTACACCATGGACATCGCGGACAACGCCGGCATCGCGCTCTTCAAGACCGCCAAGGTCGCCAACTTCACCCTCGCCAACCGCCTCGACGCGGTCGGCTCGGACATGGAGGCGAACACTCTCTACAGGGAAGGCCCCGGCTACCCGGCGCTCACGCCCTTTAGCATCGACTACAGCTTCGTCCGCGACACGAGGTACGGCCACCCCCGGGACTGGAACTACAACCCTTCGGACTTTCTTTTCATAGACTCCAACGGCACGTCTGCCGGCGCGGGGCAGCGCCTCGGCGTGCCCGGCCCCGAAAATCTTTCAAGCCCCATACGCCTCAGCGGGGACGATGTCGTCACGCGCACGGACGCGACCAAGTGCGGGAACTGCGCGCCCAACCGCATCCGCGATAATACGTCCGACCCCGCGCACAACAGCACCTTCGGCACGATTGCCTTCCGGCGCAAGTTCACCAACCAGAGCGGCGGCCCAATCCGCCGACTGCGCATCCGCATCGTTGACCTGATGACCTTCCCCGCGCCCTCCGGGCACGCAGACCTGCGGCCGCGCACTTCCGAGCCGGTGACGCTTTCCGGGGGGACCGTGACCGCACGGGGGACGACGCTCGAAGAGCCGCCCTCGCAGCCGAACGGCGGCGCTTTTAACAGCACGCTCTCGGTGGACACCGTGACGCCCGCGGCCCCGCTCGCCAATGGAGCCAGCCTGCACTTCAATCTCTTACTGGGCATACAGCAGCCTGGGACCTACCACGTGGCGCTCGTCGTCGAGACGCTGCCCGCCTCTGGTTCCGCCGTCTACCTGCTGTCGGGCAACACGGAAAACGGCGGCACCTCGGCCCCCGTGATTGCTCTCCCTGACACCCCGAACGAACCCGGCGACGATTACGAAGTCCTCTTCCTGGAGGGTGCCGCACCGACAACCCTCCTCTTCTACAATGTAGACTTCTTGACCGATGCGGACAGCCCGGCGCTCAAGTCGCTCCGCGCCAAGCTCGTCAACAGGCCCGACGGCGCGCTGGAGGGTCTGTCCGTGAACACCAACGGCACGAACACCAAGGCTTCTTACGACCCGGCCACTGGCGTGCTCTTCGTGGAGGGGCCGGACAAGCTCGATACTATTCTGTCACTGATGGCTTCGATCAAATACTGGAACAATTCGACCGAGCCCGACCCGACGAGTCGCATCATCGAGTTGACGGCGAACGACGGGGAACTGAACAGCGCCGTGGAACGTGTCATTGTCAACATATACGCAAAGAACGACACGCCGGTCAGCGCGGTCCCCGGGCCGACGACCACCAACATCAACGTCCCCCTGGTCTTTTCCGCGGCCAACGGCAACGCCTTCACGGTCGCGGACGCGGACGCCGGGAACTCGCCCATCAAGGTCACACTGTTGGGAGGCAACGGGAAAGTGACCCTGCACGGGACGGACGGGCTGAACTTCACAGTCGGCGACGGAACAGACGACATCATCATGACCTTCACCGGCACGCTCGCGGCCATCAACGCCCGCATGAACGAGATGAGCTTTCGCCCGGCCCAGAACTTCACGGGCGCGGCCAGCGTCCACATCGTCGTGGACGACATGGGCAACTCGGGCGCGGGCGGCGCGAAGACCGACACGGACTACGTCGGCATCAACGTCGTCAAAGCGGGCGTCCTGCAATTCGCGGCGGCCAGCTACACGCCCGGCGCGGAGGGCGCGGTCGCGACCATCACGGTCAAGCGGACCAACGGCGTCAACGGCACGGTCAAGGTCAACTACAGCACCGAGAACGACACGGCTGTCGCGGGCCAGGATTACACCGCCAAGACAGGCACGCTCACTTTCCTACAGGGCGAGACGGCCAAGACTTTCACGGTCGCGTCCACCAACGACACCAAGGTCGAGGCGGCCGAGACCTTCAAGGTCAAGCTCAGCAACCCGACGAACGGCGCGGCAATCGGCGCAGTCGCCACGTCAACCGTGACCATCACGGACAACGACATTCCCGGCATCAAGGTCAACGACGTGACCGTGACGGAGGGCAACAGCGGCACGCGCAACGCCACCTTCACCGTCACCCTTGACGACTCGCCGCAGGCGGCTGTGACGGTCAACTTCACGACGCAGAACCAGTCCGCGACCGCCGGCCCGGACTACGCGCCCGTGAGCGGCCAACTGACTTTCAACACCGGACAGACCAGCAAGACAGTCACCGTCGAGGTCAAAGGCGACACGGGGGACGAGCCAGATGAGACTTTCCTGCTGAAGCTCTTGGCCCCGACGGGCGCGACCATCGTGGACAGCCAGGGTGCGGGCAAGATACTCGACGACGATGCGGCCGGTGCCAACGCCGCCCGCGAGGCCGCGAGTGTCCAATTCGCCGCGCCCACGTACACAACGTCTGAGGACAACAGGTCCGTCACCGTAGAGGTCACGCGCGAGGGCGACATCTCGCAGGCGGCCAGCGTCCGGTATTCTTCCGACGGCCTGGGCTCCCTGGTCGGCTGCGACGTGGTCGGCGGCATTGCCACACCGCGCTGCGACTATTCCACGGACCTCGGCGTCCTGCGCTTCGCGCCCGGCGAGCAGACCAAGAGCTTCACCGTCTCGATCATAGACGACGCGTACGCCGACGGGATGGAGACGACTCAGCTTCGCCTGAGCGACGCGGTCGGCGTGGAGCTAGGCCCGCAGGCGCAGGCACAGTTGACCATTACAGACAACGACGACGGCAGGGCGAGCGCCAACCCCGTCGAGTCTCCTGCCAACTTCGTCCGCCAGCAATATCTGGACTTGCTCGGCCGCGAGCCGGAGTCGGGTGGTGAGCAGTACTGGCTCGACTTGATGAACAAGTGCGGCAAGGGCTCCGTCGCCTGCGACCGCGTGGAGGTTGCGGGCCGCTTCTTCCGCTCGAAGGAGTTTGAGGAGCGCGGCTACTTCGTCTACCGCTTCTACGAGGCGAGCCTCGGCGCTGTCCCGACGCTCTCTCAGTTCATGCCGGACCTGGCGGGTGTGAGCGGTCGTCTCAGCGAGGCGGAACTGGAGGCGAGCAAGCGGGAGTTCGTAGAGTCCTTCGTGGCGCGCCCTGAGTTCAAAGACAGGTACGGCGCGCTCGCGGACCCGGCCGCCTACGTTGACGCATTGCTACAGACCGCCGGGCTGCCGAATCATCCGAGCCGCGAGGCGTGGATTGACGCGCTCGCGCAAGGTGCGGCGACGCGCGCGGGCGTCTTGCGCGCGCTGGTCGAGAGCACGGAGGTCTACGAGAAGTTCTACAACCGAGGCTTCGTCGCCATGCAGTTCTTCGGCCACCTGCGGCGCGACCCCGACGGCTCGTACTTCCACTGGCTCGACGTGATGAACGAAGGGAAGGGAAATGAGCGTGCCGTGACCGGCGGCTTCCTCAACTCCGCCGAGTACCGCGCGAGGTTCGGCAAGCCGTAAGCTGATTACGGATTAGAAGAAAGATTCAACTCATAGCGCCTTAGCGCCTCCAGCGTGAGAAGATTTCACGCTAGAGGCGCAAAGGCGCTAAGAAGAAGCATCTTGATACTTGTCTTCCAGGCGCGAGCTACTTGACTGCTTTGGCGTTCGCGGGGCGCGCGAAGAGTGTGTCGGCCAAAGGCGAGTTGAATTCGATTGACTGATAGTTGATGCGGCTCGTCTGTGTGCCGGCGGTGTAATGGTCTATGACGAAGGGCGCGATGACGCCCTGGACCGCGATGTGCTGCGCCATGCGGTCCTCCTCGTCCGACTCCGCGCCGTCCGCGTCCGTCTTCTTGTAAAGAATCTTCATCGGCAGAGAATCTTTCGCGCCGAACTCGAACTCGACCGCGAAGCCGTCAGGGTAGGTGAGGCGCACAACCTCATTGCGCTTCGCCAATCCCGCCTCGCGCCGCCCGACGTAAGAGAGCGTCGCGTTCTCCTTGCGCCAGTAGCCGCGCAGCAGGTTGTCCACGCTCGCACGCATCGCACGCTTGAAGTCCGCGACCTGCTCCTTCGTCATGTCTTTGAGCGCCTTGGACGCGCCGTCGTAAATCCAGCCCGTCTCTCGGTCGTTGGTCTGAATAATCTTGCCGCCCTGGCCCTTGAACTCCGTCCGCTCGCGGTCCGGGAAAACGATGTAATCCAGGAACGAACTCGGGATGCCCGACTGCCCGTCCTTGTACTGCGTGAAGAGTCCGCGCCCGACGGCCGAGCGCACGTTCAGGTAAGCGCTCCCGCCCATCACCTCGACGGCCTGGCGCACGATCTGCTCCGCCTTCTCATCGTTCGACGATGCGCCCTTCGGCGTCGCGGGTTTCTCGGCTTCCTGTGCCAAAGCGGAAAGGGAAGTCAGAGAGAGCAGTAGGGCAAGTGAGATGAAGAGTCTTTTGAGCATGACAAGCTTTTGATTCATAAATTGATTTGTAAAAAGCCCCGTAAAATTTCCGGCGGGAGAGAAAGCAAAAGGGCTTCAATGAAATTGTATCACTGAAACCCTTTCACACGGGAGACGCTGCTGTGGCGTCTGTTAGTTCATTTCGGGTGCGCCGTCGAGCGACTTGATCTTGACCTCGCCCTCTTCAACGTCCACGAGGAAGCGCGACGCGCCCTTCCACATGGTCGTGATCGGCAGCTTCACCTTCTCGTCAATGTGACGCTTGAGGAAGCGCGCGCCGTAGGCCGGGCTGAAGCCTTTCTCGGTCAGCATGTCAACCGCCGCCTGCGTCACCTCGACCTCTTTGCCCTGGCGCTCCATCTGGCGGCGCAGTTTCGAGAGATAAAGCTCGGCAATCTGCCGGACCTCGTCCATCGTCAGCGGCGAGAAGACGACGATCTCGTCTATGCGGTTGCGGAACTCCGGCGAGAACCTTTGTTCGGCCGCCTTCATCACCTCGTTCTTAATCGCACGCACGTCGCCCAGAGTTTTCTGGCCGAAGCCGAGAGGCTTCTCGTACTTCTTGAAACTCTCGGAGCCGAGGTTCGAGGTCATAATCACGATGGCGTCCGAGAGGTAAACTTTCTTCCCGCGCCCGTCCGTCATCCAGCCTTCGTCAAAAGCCTGTAGGAACAGATTCATCAGGTAAGGCGAAGCCTTCTCGACTTCGTCAAGGAGGAGGACCGTGTACGGGTTCTCACGCAGTTGCTCCGTGAGAATGCCGCCGCGCTCGCTGCCGACGATGCCGCGCGGCATGCCGATGAGTTTCTCGATGCCGACGGTCCCGTCGCCATACTCGGACATGTCTATGC
>DATFCB010000473.1:0-6576 GCA_035253525.1 Pyrinomonadaceae bacterium
CCGCGCCCGGCCTCACTTTTCCTGCGAGTTTTCCCGTGACGCTCAGAAAATCTCCGAGCCTTTCCTGAGCACGGACCACGCGACATCAGTCAGCGTGTGGCTCGCGGCCCCCCACCACAGCCCAGCCAGCGCGGCCCACACCGCGTGCTCCCCGACGTTTCCACGGACGCCCGCCTCTATCGCGCGCCACGCCTGCAAGACCTCCTCGAAAGTCGGCGTCGGCCCGCTCACCAGCGCGGCACGCAGGTAAACGCCCGCCGAGACCACGAGCGCCAGCACCAGCGTGAAATAGATGACGCGAATCAGCGTGCCGAAAACTATCCCATGCGACCAGCGCGAGCGGTGGCGGAAGAGACCGCGATAAGGGAGCCAGAGGAAACGGAAGATTCCCCAGCGCGCGTACTGCCGCGACTGGATGTCCAGGTCCGGCCCGAACATGAAGCCGCCGAACAGCATCGCGGCTGTCGCCACCACCGCCGGCATCAGACTGCCCGTCAGTCCCCACGCCGCCACGAAAGTCGGCGCGGCCAGAATCAGCGTTATCGCGTCGTGCGTTCTCCCCGAAGGCATCCTCAGAATCCCTCTCCGATTCATTCTAACTCATGACTTTCAAAATCGTTCACACGCTTTTCCCAGGCCCGCGGCCGCTGCCACGCCCGCTTAAAAGTGGCACAAAAAGCTCGGGATTTTGGGCCGGTGACGCCCGCCGCTCGCATTTGGAATTGTTTGGAATTATTTGGCGCAACTTTAAAGACTTTTGGAGTCTTCGCGTAGATGATGCGCGCCGGTTAGAGCGACAAGTCGGACGCCCGGCTCTAAACCAGGACTTGAGGCGGAAACGGTGTTCGTGGATTTCGCCTTTGAGACGCATCTTTTCGGGATGCGTTCGACTTGATAGGAGGAGTTACAGGATGAAGATTAAAACGTTCGCCTCACTTTTGGCGCTGCTCCTGATGGGTCTTGCGACGCCGCTCGTGGGCAGCGCCCAATCGGCCCAGGGCAGTTACCAGTTTTCGCTGGAGGACGGCTATACGAAGTACGTGGAATTCGACGCGACAGAGAAGAGCGGCGGGATGTTTTTCAGCGACGAGGCCGAGTTCGTCCCGCAGGATGTGGACGGCACGGGCGAGGTGCAGGAGCCGTTCAGGGGCTTGTCTTACAAGGTCCAGTTTGACGAGTTGCTGGTCAACAGGAACCAGGCAGTGATGAGCGGAGTTATCAGCGACAGTAGCGACAGCAGTCTCATAGGGCAGCGCGTGCTGCTTACGGTCGAGGATGGAGACGGCAACGAGACCACGGACAAGCTGACGTGGGGCAGGTATTCGCAGCCCGCGCCCACCTGGGTCGCGTCGGACGCGGAACTGGAAGTGGACCCCGGCGTAGGACTGACATGGGTCGCGACGGACGCGGAACTTCGAGATGACGTAGGCGTGCCCATGCCCGCGGACACAAAGATAGGAACCAAGACTTTTCCCATCTCGTCGTTCGACTTTTTCGAGGCGGAGCACAGCGCAGGCGAAATCCGAGTGCTGCCGTAAAGCCGCGCCTCCTTCGCACCGAGTATCAATGAGCGTGTGACGTTGTTGTAATCGTCACTCAACAATTAACAACCAGATTCTGTTAAGGAGAATTTTTATGAAAACGCTTTCCGCCGCACTCAAAGTTATGACCTGTGCGGTCCTCCTCATGACCCTTACCTCGATAGCTCAGGCCCAGGCGACGCGCACTTGGGTGTCCGGCGTCGGCGCAGACGACAACCCGTGCAGCCGCACGGCCCCTTGCAAGACTTTCGCGGGAGCCATCTCGAAGACGGCCTCCGGCGGCGAAATCAGCGTGCTTGACCCGGGCGGCTACGGCGCAGTCACAATCGGCAAGCCGCTGACGATTGAAGGTTCGCAGGGTGCGGGCTACGGCTCGATCCTCGCTGGCGGCATTAGTGGCACTTACGGCGTCACCATCAACTCGCCCGGCGCGAACGACGTGGTCACGCTGAGGAACCTTTCGATCAACGGCGCAACGACCGGCCTGATCGGCGTCAGAATCCTCGCGGCCAAGTCCGTGATTATCGAGAACTGCGTGATCTTCAAGTTCCGTGCGTCGAGCGCCGGCAACGGCCGCGGCATTAGCGACCAGCGGTCGGTCGCGGGCGGGAAGCTGCTGGTGCAGAACACGACCATCAACGACAACCTCTCGAACGCCATCGTGACCAACACGGCCGCGATCAACATGGTGCTCAACAACGTCAGGGTTCACGACAACGGCCAGTCGGGCGTCTACGCGGGCATGGGCGCGAAAGTCACGATCCGCGACTCCGTTCTCACGGGCAACGGCAATGCAGGGGTGCAGGCGGCGGACGCCAATACGGAGGTTTACATTTCAGACTCCGTGCTCTCGCATAACACCTCGTACGGCGTCTACGCAGGCTCCGGCGCGTCGGTCGTGCGGCTCTCGAACGTCACCATCGGCGAGAACGGGACGGGTGTTCTAGCGATGGGCGGGACGATTGAGACCTACGGCAACAACAATGTTCGCGGCAACGGCGCGGGCAACACGCTGCCTGCGAGCCTCGGCCAGCAGTAACGGCCTGACGTTCCCATCGGCTACTGAAAAGCCCCGCCGGCCCCGGACTCTGAAAAGAGTGCGGAAGCCGGCGGGGCTTTCGTCTGTCTGTGTGGTCGCCGTTATCTCAACTGGCGGTACGGGCCGGCGACGAGACGACTGCTGATTCGCTCTTACACGTTGCGATGAGCTTACCGAAATGGAAAGCGCTGGTTTGCGAGTTGTGTGCGGCCGCATTACACTACGTCCGAGCAGCTTCGCACGATGGGGAAACGTGGAAAAGTTCAAACCGCTTTGGAATATGGGACGGCGCGCCTGATACTCACCGGGCTCGGCTGGCTGCCTCGGTCCGTGGCGCTCACCGCGGGGCGCACCGTCGCGCGAGTCGCTTACGGATTGAGCGACAGGCTCAGGACGACAGGCCATCGCAACCTCGAACTGGCCTTCCCCGAGATGAGCGAGCGCGAGCGCGAACGACTCCTCCGCGGCAGCTTCGCGAACCTTGGCCGCCTGCTCGGCGAATTCAGTCAGCTAAACACTGCGACGCCCGAAGACCTGGACAAGATTATCGAATGCAGAGGTCTTGAGAACCTGCGAGAGGCGCAAGCCCGTGGCCGTGGTGTCATTTTATTCACAGGACATCTCGGCGCGTGGGAGCTTTCGAGTTTCGCCCTCTCAGCCTTCGGCTACCCGCTGAACTTTCTTGTCCGCCGGATTGATAACCCCCACGTCGAAACAATGATCGAGAAGACGCGCACACGCTTTGGCAATCGCTCGATAGACAAGCGCGCCGCCATGCGCCCGATGCTAAAAACTCTGCGAGCGGGAGGAACGCTCGGCATTCTCGTTGACCTCAACACTCAGCCTCACGAGGGCATCTTCGTAGATTTTTTCGGCATACCGGCCTCGACCACCTCCGGCCTGGCGGCGCTCGCGCTGCGTACAGGGGCCGCAGTCCTTCCCGTTTTCATCCCCTGGGACGAGACACGTCAACGCTTCGTCCTTTATGTTGACCCGCCGTTATCCATCACTCCCACCGGCAACCAGTCGGAAGACATCAGGCAGCTCACCTCTCTTTTCACGTCCGTCGTCGAGAATTACGTCAGACGCTACCCGGATCAATGGCTCTGGATACACAAACGCTGGAACACAAGACCGGAAAATGAAGAAAATTTTTACGCAAAGCCGTAGCCGTGCGGGCTAACTCTGTAACCACCGAAATGAGGGAATAATTAACCTTAACCCTTGTATTTAAGAAATCACCTGGATAATTGTTCGGGTTCGCCAGTCCCTTTGTCACAAAAATATTGTGTTTCGGTGAAAATTGTTCTTGACAGCTCACAAAACTTCAGTATAATTCCTCACATACTGAGGCAGGGTTACCAAGTTGGCACGCTTCAGTCGATTGACAAGTGTGGTGATAGTGCTTTTGTACGAACTCTGTAAGCGGGTGCGTTGGGTTCGTTGCGGATGCACGATATATCTTGAGCCGCACGGCATTATCTCGCCCGTACAAACGCACCGCCTATAAATCACGGGATCGAACGTATGTGACGATTCTCAGTTCATTGCCAACGCCAACCCTGAATCTCCGAGCCTGCCCCTAAAGTTTTGCCCCGTCAGTCGAAAGATTGACGGGGTTCCCTCTTTTTAGCGTCAGCAATTCGTGACTAACTTTTCCAGTCTCACGGTCAAAAGCCCGCCGCTCGCTTCACATCGCCAGTCCGCCGTCAACCTGTATCACCTGGCCTGTAATATAGCGCGCTTCGTCCGAAAGCAGGAAGCACGCGATTCGCGCCACTTCGTCAGGTTCGGCGAAGCGGCCCAGCGGAATCTGTTCGAGGAGCTTTGCCTGGTAACTCTCATTGAGCGCGCCCGCCATCTCCGTCGAGACCAGGCCGAGCGCGAGCGCGTTGACGGTCACTTTGCGACTCGCCACTTCCTTCGCCAGAGCTTTCGTCAGCCCGACCATGCCCGCCTTCGAGGCGGAATAATTCGACTGCCCCGCCATCCCTACGCGACCGCTGATGGAAGAGATGTTCAGGACAGAGCCGCCGCCCTCTTGCCTGAGCATCACGCGCAAGGCGGCGCGTGCGAAATTCCAAGCCCCCTTGAGATTGGTATCGATGACGGCGTCCCAATCGTCTTCCTTCATCCGCAGGATCAAATTGTCGCGTGTGATACCTGCGTTGTTGATTAAGAAATCAAGCCGCCCGAAGGCTTCCTTGACCTGCTTGACCATCTCCGCGGCCGCTTCCGTCTGCGCCACGTCGCACTGCGTCGCCAGCACGCGCACGCCCATCGCCTCCATCTCCGCTTTCAAACTCTCGGCGGCCTCGGCGCTCTTCGCGTAGTTGAAAGCGACATCGGCCCCGCGTCGCGCGAGTTCGAGGGCTATCGCCCGACCGATGCCGCGCGTCGCGCCCGTCACGATGGCGGCCCGCCCGGAAAAAGGCTTGGATGAATTGTCCAAGATAATCTAGTCCTCCAAATTCAGATTAGAAACTGCAAAGTCGCGCGCGCGCTGGGCTAACGACCGTCCTTCAACTTTCAGAGCTTCAGAGAACTCAAATATCTCTTGAACTCCGGCGCGAGGTCGGGCCGCTTGAGTGCGAACTCGACGGTCGCGATGAGGAAGCCGAGTTTGTCGCCGGCGTCGTGGCGCGTCCCCTGGAAGCGCACGGCGTAGAACGGGCGCTTTTTCAAGAGCGCGCGCATGGCGTCCGTGATCTGTATTTCGCCGCCAGCGCCTGGGCGCGTCTTCTCTATCTCATCGAAGATGTCCGGCGTGAGAATGTAGCGGCCGATGATCGCCAGGTCCGACGGCGCTTCCGCGAACGGCGGTTTCTCCACCATGTCTTTGATCTTGTAAACGCCCTCGCCGACCTCTTCGGCGTCAATCACGCCGAAACGAGAGATCGCTTCCCCTTCGACCTGCATCGTGCCCAAGACGGGCGCGTCGTACTTCTCATAAACGTCCAGCATCTGCCTGAGCGCGGGCACTTCCGCGTCAACTATGTCGTCGCTGAGCATGACGGCGAACGGCTCGTTTCCGACCAGGTCGCGCGCCTGTAGGACGGCGTGGCCGAGGCCGAGCGCCTCGCGCTGGCGCACGTAGCTGACGTGTGCCATTTCCGAGATGGCGCGCGTCAGTTTCAACTCCTCCTGCTTGCCGCGCTCGCGGAGCAGATGTTCGAGTTCGAAAGAGATGTCGAAGTGATCTTCGATGGCGCTCTTGCCGCGCCCGGTGACGATAATGACGGCCTCGACGCCGGAGGCGACCGCCTCTTCTACGACGTACTGAATCAGCGGCTTGTCCACGAGCGGGAGCATCTCCTTCGGGGACGCTTTCGTGGCGGGCAGGAAGCGCGTGCCGAGGCCCGCCGCCGGGAAGACCGCCTTGCGAATTTTTTGTGCCATGACGTTGTGATAACCCCTTGCTTGGACCGGCGCGACTTGCCGCGAACGGGGACGCAAACCCGCTTCGCCCCACGTGCTTGACATGCGCGTGCACGGTCAGATAGCTTGACCCTTTTCGCTTGAAGCCGTTGTAGAGGTGTTTCAATACCATAAGACAGAGGGCCGCGGCAAATGCTCGATCTCAACTTCGTTCGTGACAACCTGGATAAAGTGCGCGCCGCTTTGGAAGCGCGCCAGTTTCCGACCGTAGCGCTCGACGACTTCGCGCGTGCGGACGCGGAGCGCCGCCGCGTGATTTCGGAGTCCGATCAACTCAATGCCGAGCGCAACGCCGCCAGCCGCGCCATCGGCTCGCTGATGAAGGAAGGCAAGCGAGAGGAGGCGGACGCGCGCCGCCGCGAAGTGGGCGAGATGAAGGAGCGCATTGCCGAACTCGACCGCGTGCGCGACGAGGCTGAAGCTCGCATGCGCGAGCTGCTTTCGACCCTCCCGAACGTCCCCCACGAAACTGTGCCAGTCGGCGCGGACGAGACCGCGAACCGTGAAGAGCGCAGGTGGGGCGCACCGCCCGAGTTCGATTTCGAGCCGAAGGATCAC
>DATFCB010000474.1:0-2122 GCA_035253525.1 Pyrinomonadaceae bacterium
AGAAGGGATGAGGGATGAGGGCGGAGGGATGAAGAAAAGAAACGCTTTTTATTTCATCCCTCCGCCCTCATCCCTCATCCCTCCGCTGACCCGCCCGCTACCGCAGGCGGTACTGACTTTTGAGATTTGAAATCATGAGACAGAAATTTCTTTCCCTCTTGCTCGTCTTCGTCCTCGCGGTCAGTTGTGTCGCGCAGCAGCCGAGCGCCAAAGAGTCCGCGCCCGACGTAGAGCGCCTGCGCGCGCACGTCTCTTATTTAGCCTCGGACAAACTGGAAGGGCGCAGGACCGGGAGCGCGGGGGCTACGCTTGCGGCCGAGTACGTCGCCCGAGAGTTCGCGCGCGCGGGGCTGCGGCGCAGCGTCGGCCGCGACCTGCCCGGCATGTCCATTCTCGAAGCCGACAGCCCGCGCCGCTACATGCAGGAGTTTCCCTTCGTGGCGGGCGTCGAGCTGGGCAAGAACAACAAGCTGCGCATGACGCTGGGCGCGCAGCCTGACACGCTCGACCTTCGCGCCGGCGAGGACTGGCTGCCGCTCGGCTTTTCGTCGAACGCGAGCCTATCGGACTTGCCCATCGCGTTCGTCAATTACGGGATCAAGGCCGACGAGTTGAACTATGACGATTACGCGAACGCGCCGGTCAAGGGCCGCATCGCTGTCGCGCTCTCGGGGTCGCCCGACGGTGACAATCCGCACGGGCAGTTCGCCCGCTACGAGGACGTACGCTGGAAGGCGATTGCCGCGCGCAACGCGGGCGCGGCGGCGCTCTTCGTCATCTCGGCCGAAGAGAATTTTAAGGACGAAAGGCTCGCCCGCCTCAGCTACGACCAGAGCGTGGGCGAAGCAGGTTTGCCCGTAGTGGTTGTCTCGCGCCAGGTCGCGCTGCGCCTCTTCCAGTTGAGCAGCGTCGGACAACTCACAGAGTTTGAGACGAAGCTCGGAGAGTTCCTCAAGACCAGGCGGGCCGACACGCCTGACGCGCAAGGCAAAATGAAGCTCACAATTACGCCGCGGCCCGATTTAACCTTCTCGCTCTCGACAGACCTCGTGCGTCGCAACGCGCCGGCCTACAACGTCGTCGGCATCCTGGACGGCTCGGACCCCGCGTTGAAGGGCGAGGCGATAGTCATCGGTGCGCACTACGACCACCTCGGACGCGGGGGCCAGGGGAGTCTGGCCCAGCGCGAGGGCGACGTACATCACGGCGCTGACGACAACGCATCGGGCGTGGCCGGCATGCTCGAACTGGCGCGCACCTTCTCTTCCGCGCGGACTCGCCGCACCCTGGTCTTCGTCGCCTTCGGCGGCGAGGAGGAAGGTTTGCTCGGCTCAAGCTATTACGTCAATCACCCCGTCTGGCCGCTCGACAAGACGGTGGCGATGCTCAACATGGACATGATCGGGCGCATGAAGGAGCAACGGTTGATGATCGGCGGCGTCGGCACGGCCACCGAATGGAAAGACCTGATTAAGCAAGTGCAGGACAGTATGGTCAGCCGAGAGACGGCGAGCGTCCACGAAGGGAAGAAGGTTTACAGCAGCATCCTCTTCACCGTGCCCTTCGCGCTCACGCTCAACGAAGACGGCTACGGGCCGAGCGACCATTCTTCGTTCTACACGAAGCGGGTTCCCGTGCTCTTCTTTTTCACGGGCACGCACGACGATTACCACAAGCCTTCAGACACGGCGGAGAAGATAGCTTACGAGGACGAAGCAAAACTTCTTAGCTTCATCGCGGGCATCGTCCGTTCGGTTGACGCCCGCGCGAAGCCTTTGACTTTCACCGTCGCCAGGAGCCAGTCGCAGGGCCGCGCGATGGGCTTTCGGGTTTATCTTGGCACAATCCCGAACTACGCCGAGTCGAATGATGGGATGAAACTGGACGGCGTGCGCGAAGATTCACCGGCGGCGGCGGCAGGGCTCAAGGCAGGCGACAAGATAATCAGGATGGCCGGGAGCGAAGTGCGCAACGTTTACGACTACACCGCCGCGCTCGGAGAGATGAAGGCCGGGCAGGAATACGAGGTGGAAGTAGTACGCGGCAGCGAAACTCTCAAGCTGAAGATCACGCCCGCCGCGAGAAAGTAGAAAGGCCGTAAATCGTGAATCGTAAATCGAAA
>DATFCB010000475.1:0-3223 GCA_035253525.1 Pyrinomonadaceae bacterium
TTCTTTTAACTGACCACTGACCACTGACGGCTGACCACTGATTACTGCTCTTCCTCTCCCGCGCCGGGCAGGTACGGTCTGGGGTTGACGGGCTGGTTGTTGATGCGGACTTCGTAGTGCAGGTGCGGGCCGGTGGAGCGCCCCGTCGAGCCGACGAGGCCGAGGTGTTCGCCGCGTGTGATCTGCTGGCCCACCGCAACGTCTATCCGCGAGAGGTGGCCGTAGCGCGTCGAGAGGCCGTTGCCGTGGTCTATGTAGACGACGTTGCCGTAGCCGTTCTGGGCGCAGGCGATGGTGACCGTGCCGCTCGCAGTGGCCGCGACCGGCGTGCCCATGTCCGCTTCGATGTCCTGGCCCTCGTGGGATTCGTAGGAGGAGCCGCCGAAGGGGTTGCGGCGCACGCCGAAGCCGCTCTCTAAAGTTCCGGCGACGGGCCAGAGCGAGGGAACCGTGGCGCGCTCGCGCAGGGCGACTTCGTAGGCGCGTAGCTCCTGTTCGAGTTGGACGGTCTTGTATTCAACTACCCCCGCGTCGTCGAGCGGGAGGAACGGGCCGCCCGCGCCGTTCGTGACCGCGGGCTCGTCGTGGCCTTCGTCAGTGCTGACGCCGGACATCTCGGCCAGCTTGCGCGAAGCGTCTTCGACACGCTCGACGCGGTTGTTCAAGTTGTTGAGCTGCTGCCGCTGCTTTTCATTCTCGGCGCGCAGCCGCGCGTTCTCCTGCTCGACCGCCTGGTGGCGCAGGTGTTGGGTCAGCCCGTAGATGCCGTAAGCGGCCGCGCAGAAGAGCGCGAGGCCGATGAAAGCCGAGAGCTTGAGCCAGCGTTTGTGAACGCAGATGCGGCGGATTTGGGAACGAGAGCGCGAGGTATGGGCGATGATGAATGCGTAAAGACGGTCGTCTCTAACCATTAAATGTGCTCCTTGTAGCTGGCCCTGGCGCGGTGCGTAAAAAAACCAGGAGAGCCGCGCGCGTGCCGCCCGTGAAAAGCACAGCCTGCCGGACGAGGGCGACTGATGCTAACCAAAAACTCTGGGGACTATTTGTTGTTTGAACCTAGCTTGTAGGCTTGCAGCGACGGGATAAAATAACGAGGTATTAAAAACCGACCCATCCGAAATTCGCTGCGAGGGGGCGGAAACTATCACACGGGGAGGCAGATTGCAACCGCAGAAGACCACTTTTGTCTGGTAGGTGAACGAAAAATAGGTCGGCCCAGGCGACGAATATCGCCCGGGCCGCGGTGAAAATCTGTCTGTCGGAAACGACCAGAGACGCGTCGCGCTAAATGTCTTCGGCCTCGCGGCGGCGCTCTTGACGCCCGCGCATCACCAGGAAAATCATCATCAGCACGAGGCCGACGAAGGCGATGACGATCATGACCTTGATGGCTATGAAGAGAAAGCTGACGAGCGAGATGAGCTGGCGCAGGAGCGTGATAAGGAGCACGAGGACCGTCAGGACGCCGCCCCACCGACCCGCCGTTTTAAGAAAAGCTGACATGATTTCTGTTACCTCTCGCTCAACAATATAACCCGTGAATCGTAAATCGTAAATCGTGAATCGTAAAAACCAGCTTTTTTCTATTCACGATTTACGATTTACGATTCACGGCTTTTCACGGTCTCTGCTCGAAGGGGAGGGGCGCGACCGAGCGCGCGGCGGAGACTTGGGAGACTAGCTCGCCCGTCTGGAATATCCCGGAGTTGGCGGGGACGACCGCCGGCATCTGCGGGTTCGAGTCAAAGCTCAATAGATAATTCCTGTGCCTGCGCTGGCGGAGCACGTAATCGCCGAGCATGTACGCGCCCAGAAGAAGCAGTAGGACCGGGAGCACCTGTCTGACGGGAAGGCGTATGCCGATGATCGAGTGAACCAAAAAGATCGCGCCGAGAAGCATCAGCGTGATGCTCCAGGCGAGCGGGCTTCCGTAGAGACGGCGCGCGATCACGTCCTGTTCCGTGTCGGGCGCGAGCCCGGCGCGCAGGAGCTGCGCCGTCCGGTAAGCGTCAACGGCCGAGAAGAGCCACGCGCCGAAGAAGCCCGCGACGAAGAGCGGCAGCCCGAAGTCCACGCTCTCAGTCACAATCGCCAGTTGAAAGAAGCTGGCGAAAACGGCGAAGTGGACGATGGCCTTAGACGTTTGACCGTTGTAGGCCGCGCCTAGTCCCGGCACGAACGAAAGGAGCGTCGCGACGAGCGGCGAGTTGTTGCGGCGAAGCGTCGGCAGGACGTTCGAGCGCGTCTGCTGCTGAAGCACGTCAACGCCCGCGACGATGCAGTCCTGGCAATAGGGGAAGCCGCGTATGCGGTGGTCGCACGCCGTACACAGGAGACGCGCGCAACGGTGGCATTCAACGACCGCCGGATTTTTTGAGTGGTAAGCGCAATTCATTAAGTTTTAAAGCCCGCCGCCTGTTCGTTTCTCTTTCAACCTCTCGGCTGTTTACTTCTGCTCCTTGTCCTGACTCTCGTCCACAACCTTCTTTGAGCCAGAGCGGACGGACAACTCCGTCGTCACGCCGTCGGCGATGTTGTGGAACCTGCCCGAGTCGGCCGCCGGCCTTTGGCCTTCGTCAGAACCGCCCGGATAGGCGCGGCCCGCCAGTTTGATTCCGGCGCGGTAGAGGCCGCTGATGGAGCCGTCGGCCGAGACCGTGCTCGTCAACACCATGACGCAGACGAGCAGCATGGTCGCGACGGTCGCAAGCTGCGGGGAGATAATCGGGTCGAGCCAGAAACGCAGACGCGCCGCGATGCGCGCGGCCAGGGGCGCGCGCACCTCTTCGGCGTCCGTGGTCCCAAGCGTGGCCTGTAGGATTTTTTCGTGTAGCCCGGCGGGGACGGGGCGCTCCTCGTTGATGTACGTGTAGCAAGCGCCGATGGCGCGCACCACCTGGCCCGGCAATTCCGTGCAGCGCTCGCAAAGGGCCGCGTGTCGTTCCCAGCGGTGATAGAGGGAGGCGGGTAAGAACCCGTCCAGGTAGTCGGTCAGGTATTCTTCGAACTCGTCGCACGTCATAGCCATCTCCGGCACGGTCTGCAAGAGAATGCGCGCTTCGAGTTCGATGGACGGCACGGGCGTCTCGGCCGTGCGGAACATTTGCAAGGTGTTTTTGACTTCGCTTAAGAGTTCGTGACAGACAGGGCAGCGCAGAGCGTGCTCGGCGAACGCGCGGTTCATTTCGGCTTCGAGCGAGCCGTCCAGGTAGTCTGTCAGTCG
>DATFCB010000476.1:0-13051 GCA_035253525.1 Pyrinomonadaceae bacterium
CCCATCAAAGTCTTCACCGAAGAGGTGCGCTTGCCGCTCGTGGCCTTTGACGACTACGGGTACTTCGACCCGACGCTTGAGCTGAACGACGTGCTCGTCATAGAAGACGGCGTACAGCAACAGGTCCGCAGCATACGGCACACGCCCGCCAGCATTCTTCTCGTCCTGGATGTTGACGCACAGATCACCATCGGCAAGCGGACAGAGGCGACGAAGGCCATCGCCAAGCGCCTGCTCTCGCGCGTGCGCGAGGGCGACGAGGTCGCAGTCTTACAGTTCGGCAAGGGCGTAGAGGTCTTGCAGGATTGGACGACCGCCGCCGGGCCGGTCCGCGAGGTCGTCCAGACCAAGCTCTCGGGTGGCAAGCGCGGGCGGCTGTCGGAGGCGGTCATCGCGGCCGCGCGCATGTTCAATGAAAAGCCCGCGGGCAACCGCCACGTCGTCCTCATCACAGACGGGATAGAGACGCCCGGCGGCAAGGTCGCTTACACGGACGCGGTCAAACAGTTGATCGCGGCGCAGGCCACCGTCCACGTCATCAGCTACACGGGGCTGGTCCGCGATGCCATCGCCGGCCGCTACAAGCGAGGGCCGGTCACGGGCGGCGACGGCCAGCAGAGAGACCCTAGAATCGGCGCGCCCGACCCGACCATGCCCGACGGGAGCATTAATCGCACCCCGACTTTCCGCGTCATGACGATTGACACGGACCGCGCGATGCGGCGCTGGTACAAAAAATATGAGGAAGACATGAAGACCAACGAGCGCCGCTTAACACAGCTAGCCGAAGAGACCGGCGGGCAACTCTTGCTGCCCGAGTCGGCGGGCGAGCTACTGGCCCAGGCCGACGCGGTCGCCCGTGACATTGGCGCGCAGTACGTCGTCACTTACACGCCGAAGCGCCCGCTCGCTCAGGCCCGCGCCGGCGAGTACCGCCGCATCGAAGTCGCCCCACGCCGCACAGGGGTGAGGCTGCGCACGCGTCGCGGTTACATTGCGAAATAAGGCAAAAGGAAAAAGGTAAAGACCCCGAAGGGTCTTCCCTTTTATCTTTTTTTTACGTCGCTAGCGCCACCACATCGTTGTCAGGCAGGTTGGGAATCAACTGGCGCAGCGTGATCTTTTCCTGTTTCTTCGTGACGGAGAGGCGGCGCAGTTCTTCCCAGTCTTCGGGTGGGACGCGGTGGAAGGCTTCGACGATTCGCGGGTCGAACTGGCGGCCGGTCCAGGCGTCCAGTTCGGCGGCGGCCGCTTCGTAAGAGCGTGCGCGCCGGTAGACGCGGTCCGAGGTCATGGCGTCGAAGGCATCCGCGACGGCGAAGATGCGCGCGTTCAGGTCAATCTCTTCAGCACGCAGTCCGAGCGGGTAACCTGAGCCGTCCCACTTCTCGTGGTGCTGCGCAACGACGCGCGCCGCGCCTTCCAGAAACTCTATATCGCGGAGGATGCTTTGCCCGTGCGTGGGGTGCTCGCGCATCTTTTCCCACTCGGCTTCGTCCAGCTTCGCGGGCTTTCTCAAGATCGCGTCCGGGACGCCGATCTTCCCTATGTCATGCAGCAGGGAACCGAACTCAAGGGCCGTCATCTCGCTCTTCGTCAGACCCAACTCGCGCCCGAGGCGCAGGCTGAAGGTGACGACGCGCTCCGAGTGGCCGTGGGTTTCGGCGTCCCTGGTTTCGAGCGCGGCCGTCAGCGCCTTGAGCGTCGAGCGGTAAGCGTCTTCGAGCGACGAGAGCGCGCGGTCCAGTGCGGCCGTGCGCTGCTCGACCAATTCTTCGAGGTGATTTTCGTAGCGGCGCTTGGACTGGCGAAGCTGATGGTGTTCGAGCGCGCGGCGCACCGCAGCCTCGACCTGCCTGAGGTCGAAAGGCTTCATGATGTAATCGAATGCGCCGAGGCGGAGCGCTTCGATGGCGCTCTCAATGGTCTGCATCCCGCTGATCATGACGACGACCGTCTCGGGCGCGAGCGCGACGACGTGCGGGATCATTTCGAGCCCGCTCATCCCGCCCATAGTGATGTCGCTGATGACGAGGTCGCGTTTCTCCGCGCGCAAGTGTTCAAGCGCCTCCTCAGCCGATGAGGCGCTGGCACACTCGTAATCGAAGCCGAGCAGGTCGCACAGGATTTCCCTGATCTCCGGCTCGTCGTCAACCACGAGCACACGCGCACGAATGCCGCTTTCTTCAAGCATAAGTTTCATTCACCCGTTTTGTTAGAAATGTAGAGAGTTTCTCAACGCGGGCTTCGAGTTTCCTCTCGCCTGGTATGAATCATCTCTTGAATTTGGGGCCGCGCGCTCCTTTTGGATGAGAGAGCGCCCGCCGGAGGGCGCAAACATTTTACAATCATCGCGCCCAAGCTGGCAATCAACATTTTGGGCCACAAATACGGGCCGTTCAGAGCCGAGTCCGGGCCACGGCCGCCCCCGGCAAATATTGACCCGCCGTCGCGTCTCGCGTATTGTCTTGGCCCAGATTTACTAACTGTCTTTAGCCCCGATCCTGGCACTCGCTTCGCCATACGTTGGTACGCGCCGCGCCCCCTTTTGCGTGCGGCGCATTCTATCGGCCGCCTTTCAAGGAGCACATCACCCATGACATACGCCACACGCCTATTCTCCGGCTTCGTCCTCCTTCTCTTAGCCGTCGCCCTGAGCGCGCGCGCGCAGACTGTGCCGGTGGAGGTTACGAACGATGGCGAAGGCGCGCGCTTCTCAGCTACCGGCAAAGTGAGGATGATGCAGGTGGAGGTCTATGGCCCCGGCGGCGAGATGGTCTTCGTGAGCGGCTTTGTGGAAGGGCGGGCGGTCGAATGGTCGCAGCGAGATCAGACGGGGCGGCCGGTCGCCGACGGCGTGTACACTGCGGCCGTCACGACCGTGGACGCCTCTGGCGAGTTGCGTAAGCGCGTCGAGCGTGTCGTCGTAGGCCGTGACGCGCAGGCGCTGGCGGCGGGCGGCCCCGGCCCCACCGCAATCGGCACCATCACCGGCGAAGGCACGATTGGAAAGATCGCCAAGTTCACGGGCGCGAACGCCATCGGCAACTCCGTCATCGCGGAGAGCGCGGGCAAGGTCGGCGTCGGCACGACCGTTGCTCCCACGGCGACCCTTGAGATAAATGGCCCACAGCCTGGGCCGCAGCCTGCGACCGGCACGGACGCGACGCCCCTGCTGAAGACTATCGGCGGCAAGGGCGGCAACTCGACCACAGCAGGCGAAATAGCTGGCAAAGGGGCAAGCATCTCTCTGCTGGCGGGCAATGGCGGCAACACCGTCTCGGGGAGTACGAACGGTAGCGGAGGCAACATCACCTTGCAGGGCGGTTCGGCCGGCACAGGCGGCACAGGCGGGTCGCCGGGCAATGTGCTGCTCGCGCCCACGGCTGGCAATGTCGGAATCGGCATCAGCGCCCCGACCTCGAAGCTCACGGTCAAAGGCTCTGCGCTAACTAACATCTTCTCAGCCGAGAATACCTCGACCATCACGGGCAGCATCGGCGTGTTCGGGAAGGGCATAACCGGCGTCTACGGCCACTCAACCAGTTGCTGTAGTGCCGGCGTCTACGGCATGGGCAATTTCGGTGTGCATGGCAAAACCAACGGCGCTTCTACCGTAAGTGCCGGCGTGTTCGGCGAAGCCACGTCGGACTATGGCGTGATGGGCAAGAGTTCCAGCAGGGCCGGCGTCTACGGCGAGAGCCAGGGGATTAACGAGGGCGGCGTCCACGGCGTCAACAACGGCACCAGCGAGTTCGGTAAAGGCGTGTTTGGCTCAAGTAACAAAGGCTACGGTGTATACGGTCACAGCACTATCGGATACGCGGGTGGCTTCGAGGGCTCGATCCAGGTCACGGGCACTGTGGAGGTTGGAGGAACGGTGACTTTCGGCTCGGACACGCGCCAGATGCTGCACCTGTATCTGCCGTACTACGGCATCGGCGTGCAAAACTCCACTCTCTACTTCCGCACCAACAGCGGCTTCGGCTGGTACAAAGGCGGCATGCACAACGACACGGCGAACAGTCCCGGCACAGGGGGAACGCGGCTGATGAAGCTGGACTCGGCGGGCAACCTGACGGCCACCTCGTTCGCGCAGACGAGCGACCGCAACGCGAAGTCTAATTTCTCGGCCGTCAACCCGCGTGCGATTCTGGACAAGCTGAACTCGCTTCCCATACAGACGTGGAGCTACAAGGCGGATGATGGTTCGGTCCGACACATAGGCCCCGTCGCGCAGGACTTCCGCGCGGCTTTCAACCTCGGCGCTGACGACAAGCACATCTCCACCGTTGATGCCGACGGCGTCGCGCTCGCCGCCATACAGGGTCTCTACCAGTTGATGCTTGAGAAGGAGAAGCAGAACGAGGAGAAGGACAGGAAGATAGAGCAACTGGCCCGCAAGCTGGAAGAGATAGAGAGCCGACTGGCGGAGGTCAGGCGCGGCGCGCGGCGACAGCGCGCGCCGAGAGGAAGGGCCAGGTAAAAGAGTCAACGAATCCCGAAGCCACAAGAAGCCGCAGGAAAGAATTTATGTTTCGTGCGGCTTCTTGTGGCTTGAGCGTAACGCTTGGTCAGTACCGCATGCGTTACTGACCAGGCGCTAGTGCGTGCCCGTAAAGTTCGTCAGCGTTCCCGCCGGCTGGTTGGCGCTGAGGTTAGTAATGCTCCTGCTCGTCGGCGTGAAGGTGTAGCCGGTCTTGCGCGGCGTGATGACGTAGCTACGCCCTGCGGGCAGGCCCGTGAAGCTGTAGCCTCCCGTGCTCGGGGTGTTGATTGTGCGCGCCGTGAATCCAGCGGTCGGGCTGGTGATGGTGACCGCGACCGTGCCGATGCCGGTCAACGTGCCCGCGATAGTTATCTTCCCCGTAATCGAATAGGTCTTGAGCGTCGCCGTGAACGATTGGCTCTGGTTCGCCACGAGGTTCGTGTAGCTCTTCGAGGCGGGTGAGAAGGTGTTGAGCGTGTTCGACGGCCTGACCGTGAAGTTGCCGCCTGCGGGCAGATTCGCGAAGCTGTAGTTGCCGTTGACATCGGTCGTGACGTTGACGACGCGCGAGCCCGTCAAACCGACCGTGATGCCGCTGACTCCCACGCCGGACCTCACGACGCGCCCGCTGATGGTGTAGCTCTGCGCGCGCGCGACGAAGTTGACGCCCGTCAGGCTCGTCGTCAGGTTCGTGTAGGCGCTGGCCGTGGACGCGAAGGCGTAGCCCAGTTTCCAGGGCGTGATCGTGTAGCTGCCGCCCGGAACGAGCCCCGTGAAAGTGTATTCGCCGAGACTGTTCGTCGTCACGTTCGCGACTTTCGAGCCCGTCAGCCTCATCGTCACGCCGGCCAGGTTGCTCGTGCCAAGTGTGACTTTGCCCTTGATGGAGAGCGTCGTCGGCGTCGCGCCCGACTGCGTGACGGTGTGCTTCTCGCCGTTAATCGTGATGACGGCGACGCGGCTGGTCGTGCCCGTGTTGGCCGCTGCGTTGTAGACGATTGTTTGGCTCCCCGTCCCGCTCGCGCTGCCCTGTGCGAGCGTGAGCCATGACTGGTTGCTCGTGGCGGTCCAGGCGCATCCGGCCGTCAGAGCGAAGTTATACTGCCCGGCCGTCGCCGCGATTGTTCGAGCGGTCGGCGACGCGGATATCGTGCATGACGAGAGGCACGAGGGGAAGGCCGTCACGTGATTTTTAATCTCGTTGACGGAGAAGGTGCAGAAGGTGAAGCCCGTGCCGATGAACGAGCCCATGATGGTGTTGCTGCACCCGCTCTGCCCGTCGGAATGGCCCGCGCCGAAGTTGTGTCCGATCTCGTGCGCCGTCACGATGTATTTGCCGGGAAGCGACGTGAGGCGCTGCGAGAAGCCATAACCGAAGCTCGGGTTCTGACAGGTGACGCCGATCCAGGCCAGGCCGACCGTGCTGCCGACCACGTCCTTGCCGGTCCAGAGGTGCGTCAGGTCGCGCTGCACGCCGGACTTGTTCGCGTTCCACCATTCGCCCAACTCGTTGATCAACCCTTTCGCGTCGAGTGCGGCCCCAGGGGCGAGGCCGCACATGGCGGCCGTGTAACAACCGCCCGGCTCGTTGGTCGTGTAGGGGTCACTGCCTGCGTTCGTCCAGGCGTTCTGATGAACGATGGTGAACGAGAGGCCGAGTTGCGTCTGGTAGACGCCTTCGACCTGATTCATGATGGCGAGGATTTCGTTGTTGGCGGCGGCCGCGCTGCCGAACGCCGCGACGAACTCCGCGTCTGCGTCGGTCGCCAGTTGCACGTCGCGTGCGGTGGTCGCGGGCAGCACGCCGAGGCTCGCTGCCTCAAGTTTCTCGACTTTCGACGAGAGCGCGTCCGCCTGATGTCTCAATTCGCGGTCGAGTGTGCCGCCGACGCCGGCCGCGTCCGCGTTCACGTCCGAAGATTTATAAAAGACGAACTCGGAGTCGGCGGCCTCGGCCGCGTACTTGCGCTTCGGCTCTATGAAGTAACGCTCGCCGGAAGTGATGATGACGCCTTCGAGTGTGTCGTCGTCAACGGTGAAGCGCGCCTGCGCGCCCGCCATCCCGCGCACACTTCCCTTGTAGGTGCGGACGGGGCCGTTCATCCAGACGGCGCGCTCGACACCGTCCGCGCCGATCTCGACGGCCGTGTAGTTATCCCCGCGCATGTCGTTCGGCTCAAGCTCTAACTCGTAAGTCCCGGCGGAAGTCTTGAACGACAACTCGCCCTCGAAGCGCACGCGCCGGGCGGCCTCAACCCTGTCGAGATTCACGCGCTCGTAGCGTCGCACGAGGCGGTCGAGGTCCATTTCCTGCGGGAGTTCCGGCCTGGAAAAGCGCGGCCCCTGGCGCTGTGCGTTGACGAGTAAATGGGGGAGCGCGACCGTGTAGAGGGCCGCGACGAGGAACAATGCGAAGAATTTTTTCATGTCTGTCTGATACCTGTAGACGGCAGCCCTTCGGGGAAGGCGCGCGCGGGCAGAGTTTCACCTGCCATTAGTTAAAGAGAATTCCGCACGGGAAATGAGGACGGATACCCTGTTTCAGCGGGGCACATCCTGGCGCGAGGCTCTCAGTATGTTTTTCACGGGGGGCAAAAAGGACGCGTACGAGACGCGCCAGCATTAGACTCCAAACGGGAGCCCTGAGGTTGCCATAATAAATATGCCTGAACGTCGGACTTTGCGTCAATAACTTAGTTTGGCGGCACTTTTTCCAGCCCGAAATCATTGACTGTCCGGCCCGAATTCACATATCTTCTGGGACTACAGAACAGCCCCACGGCCCACTTCCCCAAGGCGGGACATGCGGCTCTCCTGCGCGCATCCCATAGGTTCCCACACTTTTACGCTGTCGCTCCCGACCGATAGTGTCTCTCTTTTCTCTGGCCTGAATGGAAAAGGAGCCCGCCAAAATGACTACACTCAGACGCACAGTTCTCAGCCTCGTTTTCGTCTTCGCACTCGCCCTCGTGTGCCACGCGCAGCAGGAGGAGCCGACGGCTACGACTACAGGCAGCGGGACCGCCAGCAAGATTGCGAAGTTCACGGCCGCCACCGTGCTGGGCGATTCCATCATGACGGAGAACACGGGCAAGATTGGGATTAACGTCGCGCCACCGACGGCCACGCTCCACGTCAACGGCTTGCAGCCCGCGCCGCTGGCTACCAACGGAACGACCCCGGCGATGCTGTTGCAGACTTCGGGCGGCAAGGGAGGTAACACGACCGGCTCAGGCAAGAAGGCGGGTGCGGGCGCGAGCATCCTGCTCGCCGCAGGCGACGGCGGCGACACCGCGCCCAATGGAACGAAGGGCAACGGAGGCAACATCACCTTGCGGCCGGGCGCGGCGGGCACTGGCGGAGGGTTTCCCGCTCCGCACGGCAATGTGCTGCTCGCGCCGACTCACGGCCTGGTGGGCATCGGGCTGACCGGCCCGAACGCAAAGCTGGACATCATCGGTCAGGCAGGTCTAGACATTAACCAATCCCTCAGTGCCGTTCTTCGGGTCACAAATAATTTCAACGGTCTCGGCAGTCCCAACCCTGCGGTGGCTGCTATCAATGATGACGGGGTCGCAATCTCCGGCACCAGCCAAACCTCTCGCGGCGTATTGGGCATGAGCGACAGCGGCGACGGCGTCAACGGAGTCAGCCAGACCGGCATAGGCGTCCGTGGCGAGAACACGCATAGCAACTACGGCGTGTTCGGCAAGAGCTTTCTAGGCACGGCGGTCTACGGCGAGGGCACGAACGGCACCGGCGTAAAGGGCAAAAGCACCGGCAATTTCGGCACGGGCGTCTTCGGCGAGGGCTACACAGGTGTGGCGGGCACGAGCCCGAGCAATAGCCTCCTCACTGCGGGCGTCTTCGGCGAGAACACTGGCGGCGGTTACGGCGTGCAGGGCATCAGCACGAGCGGCGTCGGCGTCCGCGGCGAGGGCGCGACCGGCGTGCAGGGCATCAGTTCCGGCACAGGCACAGCCGTCTACGGCCAAAACCCCGGCAACGGCTACGCAGGCCAGTTTCTGGGCAAGACCAGGTTCACGGCCAACATGGAGATCGGCGGCAACGAACTCTTCGGCAACACGACGCGCCAGATGCTCAACCTCTACAACCTGGACTACGCCATCGGAGTCCAGAACAACACGCTCTACTTCCGCTCTGCCGTCGGCTACAACTGGTACAAGGGCGGCGTGCACAACAACACGCAGAACAGCCCCGGCACGGGCGGCACGAGCCTCATGCGTCTGGACCTGAACGGCAACCTCGTCGTCAAGGGCTCCGTGACCGCGACCAACTTCGTCAACTCCAGCGACCGCGCCGTCAAGTCTAACTTCGCCATCGTCAACCCGCGCGCCGTGCTCGACCGATTAGCGAGCGTCCCCGTGCAGACGTGGAGCTACAAGAGCGAGGGCGAGACAGTCCGGCACATGGGGCCGATGGCGCAGGACTTCAAGGCGGCATTTAATCTTGGCACAGATGATAAGACGATCTCGACCGTTGACTCGGCGGGCGTGACGATGGCGGCCATCCAGGGGCTTTATCAGATGATGCTTGAGAAGGAGCAGCGCAACGAAGAACTGTTGAGCGAAGTCCGCGACCTACGCGCGCAGGTGACGCGCCTCGAACGCGCCGTCAAAGGGCCGCGCCGCACCGCCAGGAGGAACCGCACAAGGTGACGGCGAGCGCGGTTGACGCTCTCTCAATTCGTATTACTGCCCACACTGTACCGGCGAAATTGACGGGCGCAGCGGACTAACCTTTGTTCCGCCCGGCGAAAGTCTCTGTCTGTGAGTGGCAGTTAGGGCAGAGGAGTCTTAGGTTCTCCACCCTGTGATCCAGATGCGCTCCGTTGATATGATCGAGTTGTAACGACAGAGGCTTGCCGTTCCATTCGGTCAGCCCGCAGAGGTAACATCTATACTTCAAAATACCCGCCCGCAGCAGTCGCCGCTTTAACCTCCAAATCGTAGTATAAGTCGAGTTCTCGACCAGAATATCCGATAGAGGAATCAACCGCTCCTTTGACGGGTTAGACGGCCAGCCAACATTCCACCCCTGCCCGAACATATGGGCCGTATCCAGTCCTAACTCTAGCGCGGCCAATTTCAAGCTGATGTAGCCGCCGCCCGACGCGTTACACCTCAGCTTCTTAGCCACCTGAGCTATGGAAGCACTGCCGAGCCAAGCCTGCTTAAATTCGACTTGACTATATTTTCTTCGCTTCCAATTGACCATAGCTCGGGATGTTTAATAATATGGCTTCATGCCGGAGTGATGAAATTGGTATACATAGCAGACTCAAAATCTGCCGTCCGCAAGGGCATGGGGGTTCGAGTCCCCCCTCCGGCATAAAAGTATCACTGCTCGCAAGGGCGTGTGGGTTCAAATCCCTCCTCTGGTACTTGTTTCCTCTTATTCTTCCCTGCAAATGTTTCAGTCTGTGAATGGCAATTAGGACATAGGAGTCTGAGATTCTCTATCCTATGGTCAAGGTTATCGCCGTTGATATGGTCTAGCTGTAAAGAGAGCGGTTTTCCGTGCCAATCCGTCAGGCCGCAATCCCGACCGTAACATTTGGCTTCTAAAAATCCTTCACGTAACAAGCGTATTTTTAAACGAGTTATGTTGGTATAAGCAGAGTGCTGGACAAGGATTTCGGACAGCGGAATAAACTTGATACGGTTATAACCTGGGCCGGTATTAAAGCCATAATCAATCATATGGTCGGCAGGCAAAGCCAGTTTCTTTACGAGTGCGTTCTTGGTTGCTTCTTCAGTTTGCAGGATGTCACAGAGTTTTGGGATTTTGGCGGCTAGAGTGTTGAGGTGGTCCATGAAGTCCACGGCGAGTTATCTCCCGTCTATTGAGGTTTTGGACGGGCGAGATACTATCAAAGGAAATATTAGAGGAGCAAGAGTTTCTCTATGCCTTGTCGGGGCTTTGCCAACAAAACCCTTTTGCCCAACAGGACGAGCCAGGGCGGTTCCGGTGGGCAAAGCCCGCAAAGACCTGCTAAACCGGCAAATCAACTCTCTGAGAACTCAATCAGGCCCACACTATCTTCCGCAGCCCTGACTCCTGGGCCGGACGTTTCGGGGGCATCAAATCTTTTAATCAGGGGCTCAGATTTTTTTATTTCCTTTCGGCGTTGCTCCCATGCTAATTTGTCTTTTTATGATTAGTGGCCCAGAGATCGTCTAACTTCATTCGTGTGGACTCGGGAGAACGCATTCGTGCTCAGAAGGCTAGCGGCAGTGCTCGTGACGGTGATTTTAGCCCCAATTGTTATAGCCCAGTCGGAAAATAAGTCGGTCCAAATCTGCGCCGGCTCGAACATCCCTTACGGCTATGTCGTCGTCGGGCGGGTCACGACCGAGCAGTGCCGCAAGTTCGTGGACCTACCCGAAAGGGATAACACGCTCGTCATCAAGCGGCCCGCGGCCAGGGAGGCCATCTGCGAAGACTCCCCCTACCCCGGCAACTACGCTGTCACGGGCCGCGCCAGGAGCGTCGCCTGCCCCAACAACGCCAACGAGAATTACAACAACGCCCTCATCATCGAGCGCTTCGATTAGAACGCCGAAAGCCCGGCGTCCTATTTCTTCAGCGCTCCCACGCCCCGGCCGGCGCGCGATTTTTTACCTTGAAGAATCCGCGCGGCGCTCATACAATACCCTTCCCGTAAGGCAAAATTTTCCGCCCGGCTTGATCCTTTTACCTCGCGACTCACGCGTTACCTAATGACGGCGCTCCTGACAAGGCATTCCTTGCGCGGCACAATCAAACGGGACGCAAATTTTTGAAGGAGGATTCACCCCCAATGTTCTCGCCAACCAAACTTCGCAACGCGTTCTTTCTCTCAATCGTTTTAGCGGCCGGCTTCTCTTCCCTCGCTTACGCGCAAAAGGCGAAGGGCACGCCGCAGCAGACCGGCAAGCCAGTGGCATGGCGCGATCCCGGCGACATCTCGACGTTAAACCTGCTTCACGGCCCCGGCTCACCCGACATGGCCCCGCAGGCCCCGTTCACTTACATCTCGGAGAGCAAAGTCGGCGCGTCTCCCAAGGTCAAAGTTAAGGACGCACGCGGCGTCACCTGGTCTGTCAAGATGGGGCCGGAGGCGAAGGCCGAAACCGTCGCCACGCGCCTGGTCTGGGCCATGGGCTACTTCGCGGACGAGGCTTACCACTACGACCAGATTGAAGTTCAGAACCTGCCGCGGCTCGCGCGCGGCTCAGAGTTCCAGTCGGGCAAAATCCTGCGCGACGTGCGCATGGAGCCGAGGCGCGTGGGCGAGAAGCGCGGCGCAATCTGGGACTGGCTGCAAAATCCCTTCGTCGGTCAGCGTGAGTTCGACGGCCTCAAAGTCCTGATGGTGCTCGTCGCCAACTACGACACACGCCTCGACAACAACCAGATTTACACGGTCAAGAATCCCGAGACGGGCGAACTGGAAGCACGTTACGTCGTGACGGACATCGGCGCGACGTTGGGTAAGGTCGGCGGTATGGGCGGCGGCCGCGCGAAGAACTCGCTGCCAGACTTCCAGTCCAGCAAATTCGTCCTGAGTGTGAATAACGGGCTGGTGACCTTCGACTACAACACGAAGCCGAAGGGCGCGGGCGGCGCTTTCGCCTCCATCTTCGGCGGCGGCTACGCCAAAAGACAGGCCAACAAGGAGAAGGCCATGAAGATCATCCCGGTGGACAGCGCCCGCTGGATTGGTCAGAGGCTCGCGCTCCTCTCGGATGAACAACTGCGCGACGCCTTCCGCGCGGCCCACTACGACAACGCGACGATGGAAGGCTACGTCTCGGCACTGCGCAATCGCATCAACGAGCTGACGCGCCTGCCGGCCGTCTCGCCGGTCGCCACTGGACAGAACCGTTAAAGGACGTGACAGATGAGACAAAGAAGCCCGGTGCGTTTTGACAAGCGCCTGCGTCTCCTGGCCCTGGCCGCCACGCTCGCACTCGCGGGCGCGGCGGCTTCGGGCGCGCGCGAAGGCAAGAACCTCGCGGGAGCACCCACCGAGAACTTCGGCAAGGTGAACGACCACTACTACCGCGGCGGGCAGCCGGACGCCGCAGGCTTCGCGCAGCTCAGGCAACTCGGCATCAAGACCGTGATTGACCTGCGCAAGGACAGCCGGCCCGAAGCGCCCGAGCAGGCGCGCGCGGAGGGGTTGCAGTATTTCAACATCCCCATGAAGGCCAGCCGCCCGGCCACGCCCGAACAGACAAGCTACTTTCTCAAACTGGTCAACGACCCCGCGAACTGGCCCGTCTACGTGCACTGCAAAGGCGGCCGCCACCGCACGGGCGCGCTGACGGCCGTCTACAGGATTACGCACGACGGCTGGACGGCCGACCAGGCTTGGGACGAAATGAAGAAGTACGACTTCAACGACAGCTTCTTCGGCGGTCCCCCGGCCCAGAAAAACTTCGTCTACGACTTCTACAGACAGAAGACCGCGGCGTCAGGCCAGCGTTAATAAAGACAAGCGTCAACCTCTTCTTAGCGCCTTTGCGCCTCCAGCGTGAAAAATTAGTCTCACGC
>DATFCB010000477.1:0-4539 GCA_035253525.1 Pyrinomonadaceae bacterium
CAAAAAATGTGAACCTGCTGTTGGAGATTCGATGATATGACACTCAAACGCTTTTCGCACTTTCTTCTCGCACTGGCCCTCATCGCCTCGATTGTCTCAGCGCCTTTCCAGAAAGCCGCCTTCGCACAGGCGACTCAAGGCGCGGCAGCCACGTCGCAGGCCGCGCCCGACCTGGAGGCGCGGCTCGCGGCCATCGAAAAGGCCATCGAAGAGAAGCGCAAGGAATTCCACATTCCCGGCCTCTCAATCGTCATCGTCAAGGACGATAAGGTAGTTTACATGAAAGGGCTCGGCCTCAAAGATGTCGAGCGCAACCAGGCCGTGACGCCGGACACCCTGTTCGCCATCGGCTCGTCAACCAAAGCCTTCACGGCGATGGCCGCGGCGATGACGGCCGATGACGGCAAGCTCTCGCTCACAGACTCGCCGAAAAAGATTCTCCCCTATTTCAAGCTGCGCGACCCTGAGGCGGACGCTAAGATCACCATCATTGACCTGCTCTCGCACCGCTCGGGCCTCGACCGCACGGACCTCTCGATGATTTCGGGCCAGCTCACGCGCGAGGAGCTGATACGCGTCGCGGGGCTGGCGAAGCCAACGGCCAAGCTCGGCGAAAAGTTTCTTTACCAGAACGTCATGTTCGCCGCCGCAGGCGAGATCGTGGCGAAGGCACAGGGGACGACCTGGGACGACTTCATCAGAGAGCGCATCTTCAAGCCGCTCGGCATGAAGGACTCGAATACGACCGTCGCGGAGACTTTGAAGTCGAAAGATTACGCGCTCGGCTACACCTACAACAGCGAGACTAAAGAGACGAAGAACGTGCCCATGCGCGAGATCGGCGCGGCGGCCCCGGCGGGCTCCATCAATTCGAGCGCGCGCGACATGGCGCAGTGGCTACGCCTGATGCTCGCGGGCGGCGTCTTCGGGGGCAAGCGCCTGGTCTCCGAGAAGAATTTCAAAGAGCTGATTGAGCCGCACAACAAGATTTCCGATAAAGTCTCTTACGGCCTGGGCTGGTTCCTGCGCGATTGGAACGGGCACAAGGTCGTCGAGCACGGCGGCAACATTGACGGCTTCAACGCGACGGTCGCCCTGATGCCGGACCAAAAACTGGGCTTCGCCGTCCTGACCAACATCTCCGCCTCGCCCATCGCCCCGTTCGCGATGGAGACTGTCTGGTCGAATCTCGTCGGCAACCCTGCGGCGGCCGGCGACCTCGCCAGGACGGAACCGGCCGGCGACCCCGCGCGCGAAGTCGGGAAATATCTACTGGCCGGGGCCGGGCTGACTTTCGACGTTGACCTCAAAGACGGCAAGCTGACGATGACCGTGCCGGGCCAGCCCGTCTACACGCTCGTCAACATAGGCGGGCGGCGCTACAAGATAGACGACCCGGCGGCCACCGGCTTCTTTGTCACCTTCCGGCCACCGAAAGAGAACAGCGGCGAGACGGAGATGTATCTCGAACAGCCGCAGGGCAACCTGGTGCTTGGCCGGGTCAAGGCTGACGACAAGGCGGGTGATAAGGCGAATGCGGCGGCCGACTACAACGGCCCGCTCAAAGACCTGCTCGGCTCTTACGAGATGAAAGGCGGCCCCGTCGTGGAAGTCAAGCTGGTCGAAGGCAAGCCCTCGCTCGTCGTGCCGGGCCAGCCCGCATACCCGCTGGTCGAGAAGGAGAAGGACAAGCTCGCGAGCCCGAGCCTGCCGGACACCTACGGCGTGACGGTCAAGCGCGATGCGGCGGGCAAAGTCTCCGGGCTGGTCATCAAGCAGCCGGAAGGTGAGTTTGAGCTGGCGCGCATGGCGGAAGCGGCCCCGGCCATCACGGTTGACGAGCTGCTCGCGAAGATGATCGCGGCCGAGGGCGGCGAGGAGAACTTACGCAGGCACAAATCGAGAATCGTCACGGCCGAGATGGTCTTCGAGCACCAGGGCGTGACGGGGATGGGGACCATCAGCGCGCGCGCGCCCGGCTCGCAGGCGACGCACATTGACCTGATGGCCCTGGGGAAAAAGATAGGGTGGCTCGACGAGTTTTTCGACGGCGCGCAGGGCGGCGAGGTGAGCAGCTTCGGCCCGCCCGAGCAGAAGGCCGGCAAGTCGCTCGAAGACGCGCGCATCGGCGCGGACTTTTACGGCCTGCTCAACTGGAAGAAGCTCTTCAAGACGATTGAGATCAAGCGCACTTCCAAGGTCGGGGACGAAGAGGTCTTCGTCGTCGTCAAGACGCCGGAGAAGGGCAACCCCGTCACCGACTACGTCTCGACCAAGAGCTTCCTCGTCCTGCGCCGCGACTCGCTACAGACCAGCAACACGACCCAGATCACCCTGCCCGTCACGGAGTATTACAGCGACTACCGCCTGACCGAAGGGCTGATGATTCCCTACAAGACGACCACCAACATCCCCACCATCGGCGACATCGTTACCACCGTCAAAACCATCAAGTTTGACGTGGACATCCCGGACACGGCCTTCCGCGCGCCGGAGAAGAAATAGAAGGCACCACAGCACAGATAGTCAAAAGGGCGATCATTTGATCGCCCTTTTAATTAGCCACTTGCAATTGAGTGTAACCCATAGGAAGTCTCACGCAAAGACGCAAAGGCGCAAAGAAAAGCCTGATTGTTTTCTTTGCGCCTTTGCGTCTTTGCGTGCGGTGTTTTTCTTCAGGCTACACTCAATTGCAAAACGATATAGAGCTTGCCCTCGCCCTGACTCGAACAGGGAACCAACGGATTATGCGGGCCACTACGGCTTTCGCCGCCCCCGACGCACTGTCGTCAAGGTTTGTGGTCTGGACTATACCTTCGCTTTACGCGCTCGCCGTCTAGTCTCTCGACCTTCCTCAAAAATTACAGAGGCTTGGTTCGGGATTGCCGTCTTGCTTTCGCAACTTAGGGTTCCCCGAGTTTGGCGAGTTCTACAGGCACACCTGAAAACGAGTTCTTAGGCCAACTCGCAGTGTGATGCACCTGCAACCCAATTTTGAAAGCCTTATGAGAATGTTTGCTTTCCACTTAGGCTTTTCAAAGAAACGAGTCCGCTGCTCTAACCATTGAGCTACGAGGGCACAAAAATCAATCAGTGCCGGGAGATTATAGGGGGCGGCGCGTGAGGTCGCAAGCGGGCACGGGTTTATTGATTGAGAGTTGAAAAAATCGGGCGGCTCAGGAGGGAGAGTCGGCCTCTTTTCGTTTGAGGTGTGCCATGATGGCGGCGATGGCGGTGACGACGAGGACGATGCTACTGATGCCGGAGATCATGGCCCAGAGGCGACTCGTCCGGGCCGAGGCGAGTGTGGCGTCGCCGGCCTGTTCGACGCGTTGGCCCTCCCGGATCAGCTTGTCCTCTTCGGGCGTGCCTTTGAAGGCGTCAGACTGGTCGTAGAGTTGGAGCGCCTGTCGCCGAAGGCCCATCCCTTCGTCCGCACGAGCGCGGGCTTGCGTGTAGAGCCAGAGGGCGAGGCCGCCGGCCACGAGGCCGCACAGGAAACAGCTGACCGCCAGAACTCTCAGCCTATCCTTCATGCGCTGAGCAAGGCTTCGGCCTGCCTGAGGTGTCTGGCCTCGTGAATGCCTATGAAGGCCAGCCACTCGTAAACGTTGAGCGGGCCGAAGGCGGGATGTGGATAGCTGACCGCGTTGAGGTCCGCGGCCTCTATGCGCGGGCGCAGGGCGTGCACCTCCTCGCGCGAGCGGCGCAGGCGCGCGAGCGAGTCCGCAAGCCCTGCCTCACCCTTCGGCCGCGCCATCTCCGGCGCGACATATTTCTCCCTGCGCGAGCGCTCGACGTGATGCTCCAGCGAGAAAGGCTTCATCGCCGCCGCACCGCCTTCGGCGCTCCCTCCCGCAGCTTCGATTTGTGCCAGCACGCCTTTCATCAGGCGCAGCACGCTCCTCTCTATCAGCGCCAGGTGCTCCGCGATCTCCGCCACAGACCAGGCTTCCGGGGCGGGGCGCGCGCTCGCCTGCTCGTCGCTCAAGGCTTCGACGCGCCTGTAGAACTGCTCGCGCGTCCCGTCTATCGCTTCGTAAATCTCTGCGACGCTCGTGTAGGTCGTCAAGGGGGATTCTCGCTCCTGTCGTTAAGAGTTCGGGCGCGACCAGACTATAGCACACGCGCGCCGGGAGGCTTCGCCCGGACTGGGCCAGTTATCATCGAGGCGGCTGAGCGGCGTGGCCTGTATGCTCAAGGTCAATTTGTGCCAGCGCTCGAAAGTGACGACAGGCTCAGACGCATAGATGCGGACGTAGGCCGTCTGGACGAAGAGGCTTCTGTCCTCGGGCCAGTAGAGGCGGACGATGGGGTTGAACGAGACAGGCGTGGCGTCGCCGCCCTTCTTGTCCTTCAGCTTTTGTTCGTCGTACTCGGCCGACGCCTTGAGCAGCGCGTCGCGCAAGGGGACGGCGGCCTGCGTCGGCGTCTCCGTGACCGCGTCGTAGATTCTCACTTCGCTCTCGAAGCCCGAAGCCACCTTGGAAGAATCGGGCGACCAGACCGGCCCGGCCTCCATCAGCCGGTCGTCCAACA
>DATFCB010000478.1:0-2202 GCA_035253525.1 Pyrinomonadaceae bacterium
GGTTGGACAGTTCCTCCGCCTCGCGCAGCGTGAACGAGAGCGCCGATTCTTCAATGACGCGCAGCGCCTGCTTGGAGCGCATGCGCCACAAGGGGGTCGGCGGCAAGCCTCGGCCGATGAGAATGACGTGCACTTCAGCGGGCAGCAACGGGAGCAGCCTGCGGAAGAAGGGGGCGACCCACTCTTCGTCGTAAACGAGGTGCAGATCGTCCAGGACGATCAGCAGCGGCTCGTCGCGCTGGAGCAGTTCGTTGACGAGGCTTTCGACCATCAGCGGCACGTCTTCGGCCCCGGACGATTCATTGCCGAGCGCGGTCATCTGTTCGCCGAAGCCGGGGCGCTGGCTGGCTATGCTTTCCACGAGGTACTTGAAGAAGGCGGAGAGATCGCCGTCGGCCGCGTCCACCTTATACCACGCGGTGGCCCGGCCCGCGGAGCGCGCGAACTCGACGGCGAGCGCGGTCTTGCCCGTCCCGGCCCGCCCGCTGATGATGGTCGCCGAGCCGCTCGTCAGACTTTCCGTGACGGCGCAGAGCAGCCGGCCGCGCGAAAGGTAACGCGCGGGGAGCGCCGGTGGCACAATTTTCTCGGCCAAAAGGTGTGTGGAAGGGGAAACGCTCGTCATGTTCAATTCTCTAATTCCCACGGTTTTCTCCCGCAATAGCTTTTTTTTGAGGCAAACGGCAAGGGGTCGGGCTTTCTCATGAATCCCACCCGGCGCGGGATTCAAGAGAAATATAAACGCTTCGGCCTTGAAGAAACCTTGAAAGTTTGAACTCGCTTATTACTAAGGTTTAGACAGGGCACGACAAGAAATGCTGAAGGCGGAACTTTGCGGGATGAATTAAAAGCCAAACGCCCTATTATTCATCATTCATCCCGTAAAGTTCCGCATTTATCTCAGGATTCGGGAGGGACGCTCAGCTCCGAAGTCTGGTGTATGCCTGCGGCTATCTCCGGGAGGATGCCTATCTTGACGTAGATGGGGCGCACGTCGCGGCGCAGAGACGGAAGCGAGGTGGCGAACCAGATTGCGCCCGCGATGCAGCCCAGGCCGCCGAACATCAGCGTGTGCGGCGCGCCGATTCTTTCGGCCAGGCTCCCCGCCAGCAGACTGCCGAAGGGCGCGGTCCCCATGAAAGCCATCGTGTAGAAGCTCATCACGCGCCCGCGCTTGTCTTCCTCCACGATGGTCTGCAAGACCGTGTTGCTCGCGGCCATCTGCACCATGAACCCCAGCCCCGTCAGCACCATCAGCGGCAGCGACAGCCAGAGCACGCGCGAAAAGGAAAAAGCGACAAGACCAGCGCCGAACGCGACGGCCGTCAGCGGGATATATTTCCCCAGCCCGAGCACGGACCTGCGCGCCGCCAGAAACATTGCCCCGACGAGCGCGCCCACGCCCGAAGCGGCCATCAGCAGCCCCAGCGTGTTCGGGCCGCCGCGCAGGATTTCGTTGGCGAAGACCGGCATCAAAACCGTGTACGGCATCCCGACGAGGCTGACGAGCGCCAGGAGCATCAGCACCTTGCGTATGGGGGCGAAGCCCGAGGCGTACCGCCAGCCTTCACGCAATTGGGCCAACATGTTCACGCCCCTCGCGGGCTTGTTCGCGCGCGGCGTGATCTTCATGGCGAGCAGTGAGGCTATGACGGCCAGGTAACTGACGCCGTCAATCATGAAGCACCAGCCCTCGCCCACGGCCGCGATGACGACGCCGCCAATCGAAGGCCCGAGCAGCCGCGCGGCGTTCACCATAGACGAGTTGAGCGCGATGGCGTTCGGGAGGTCTTCCCTTCTCTCAACCATCTCGACGACGAAAGCCTGCCGTGCGGGCATGTCGAACGCGTTGATGACGCCCTGGAAAATGCTGAGCGCGATGACGTGCCAGATGTGTATGAGTCCTGTGAGGGCGAGCACCGCCAGCGCCAGAGATTGAATCATCGCCAGCACCTGTGTCGCGACCAACAAGCTGTGACGGTTCCAGCGATCCACGAGGACGCCCGCGAAGGGCGCGAGGGCGAAAGACGGCACCTGTCCCGCGAAGCCTACGACGCCGAGCAGCAGCGCCGACCCTGTCAGCCTGTAGACGAGCCAACTCGTCGCGATCCTGGTCATCCACGTCCCGATCATAGAGACGCTCTGACCGCTGAAGAAGAGCTTATAATTCTTGTGCCCCAGCGCGCGCAGCATGAACGCCAG
>DATFCB010000479.1:0-3655 GCA_035253525.1 Pyrinomonadaceae bacterium
CCATCTCCGATTCCGAGTGGGGCATTGACGGCGAGATAGAGTTCAAGAACGACAAAGGCCAGCCCAGCGGACGGCGCATCTACCTCCAACTCAAGCCGGGCGAGTCTTACGCCTACGCGCGCCACCGGGACAATGAGATAATTACCATCAAGAAAGCTCGCAACGCCGAATACTGGCAGTCCCTTCAATCTCCCGTGATGCTGGTCGTGCGTACCGCCGACGGGCAGATTCGCTGGATGAACGTGACAAAGCACCTGCGCAAGCACGGTTGCAAGGTGAAACGCTTCGTCTTCGAGGGCGAGCCTTTCACGGCGCTGAACGTGGCGCTGATGAGGGATAGAATAGTTCAGTGATTTAGGCTAATATCAAACGCGTCCCCTTCGGCTCAAAAATTGGTCAACGGTTCGCGGGTGGCTCTCATGGGAGATCATTTTACGCAGATCACGGACAAGCAGGCTTTGGAGCAGCTTCTGGCGCGCTCGCACGACGCGCCCGTCGTCGTCTTCAAGCACAGCTCCACGTGTCCTATCAGCAGCTTCGCTTACAAGCAGATGTCGCAGGTCGAGCGCGACGTTTCGCTCGTCGTCGTGCAGCGCGCGCGCGACCTCTCGGGCGAGATAGAGTCGCGCACGGGGGTGCGCCACGAGTCGCCGCAGGCCATCGTGCTCCGCAACGGCCAGGCCGTCTGGACCGCCTCGCATTACAACATCACTGCGGGCGCGGTCGAGGAGGCCGTGCGCCAACATGAATAAGCAGCGGCTCGCGCGCGCGGGCCGGGGGCCGTCTGATGAGTGACGTGATGGAGCGGCGCGGGCCTTCGGTCGAGCCGCGCGAGATCATGCAGGAGGGAGACGCGGGGCTCAGGATCACCTGGGCCGACGGGCGCGAGTGCCGTTTCACCGCACCCGCACTCAGACGCGCCTGCCCCTGCGCGCAGTGCGTCAACGAGTGGACGGGCGAAAGAGTCTTACAGCCCGAAGCCGTCTCGGACGAACTCTCGATTAACGACATCGCGGTCGTCGGGCGCTACGCGCTCAACTTCCGCTGGAGCGACGGCCACGAGACAGGCATCTACAGCTTTCGCTACCTGCGCGGGCTATGCGAAGAGAACAGTAGTCAGTAATCAGTAGTCAGTGGTCAGCTATCAAGACTGTTTCAAAGCTCAGTTCTTAATCATCAAGGCTCAAGGTTGTCGGCACTCAACTACTGATCACTGACCACCGACCACTGCTTTATGAAAACCATTCTGGTCATAGAGGACGATGAGGTGGCGCGCGAGTTGATGCGCATGGCGCTGGACATGCGCGGCTATAGCGTCCTGACGGCCGAGGACGGGATACAGGGTTACGACGAGGCCGTGAGGGCGCGGCCCGACCTGATCATCACGGACATCAAGATGCCCGCGGCCGACGGCGTCCACCTCGTGCGGCGCGTGCGGGACACGCCGGAGTTGAAAGACACGCCGATTCTCGTGACGACGGGCTTCGGCAGCGGCAGCGCCACCTTCGCCCTGGGCCAGGGCGCGACCGCCTACGAGCCGAAGCCGATCAACCCGGAAAGTTTCATGGCGACCGTCAAGCGCCTGATCGAGCAAGAGGGATGAACAAGACGGAACTGGTCGGCTGGGTCAGCTCTTTCATCTTAGTGCTGACCATCGGGAAGCAGATTTACAAGCAGTGGCAGGAAGGCTCAAGCGAGAACGTCTCGAAGTGGCTTTTCATAGGGCAGATGGCCGCCTCCCTGGGCTTCCTGATTTACAGTTGGCTCGTCTCCAACTGGGTCTTCGTCGTGACGAACCTGATCATGCTCGTCAACGGCATGATCGGCCTGGGCATCGTCATACATCACAGGAAGAAAGAGCGGAGGACGTAAAGGCGGAAGGCAGTAGGCAGCAGGCTGTGGGCGGAAAACGGAAAGCGTTTACGAAGCCCCGCCTTTCGTCTCCCGTAATTAAATTATGAACGAGAGAGATTTTTTCAACGAGCAGCAGGAGACTAAGCGCGCGACTTTTAGTTGCCCGCACTGCCGCCAGCGCGCGGAGTATGACGTGCGGTGGCTGCGGCGAACGAAGAAGCCTGCGCCGCCGCGCGGGATGAACGAGCAGGACCGCGCACGCTTCGCCAAGTCGCGCGACTACATGGTGCGAATTGACGACATGCTCGCTTGCAGGAGTTGCCGCAAGCGCTTCGAGATTCCCAACTCGCAGTCGGTCGTCTTCATTTAACCAGCAGGGGAGAACTCCTCGCGCCGGACGCGTCCAAGGTCTTTTGGAAATTCTCACGAAGGAGAGCTTCGATTATGGAAGAACTGGTGAAAAGAGTCTCGGAGAGAACCGGGCTGTCGGAAGACAAGGCCAAGACGGCGATTGACACGGTCGTCGGCTTCTTGAAAGAGCGGCTGCCCGGCCCAATCGCCGGCCAGGTGGACAACGCCCTCTCACACGCCGGCGGCACCATCGTTGACAAAGCCAGCGACATCATCGGCGGCATCGGCGGGATGTTCAATAAGTAAAAGAATCGTGAAGCGTGAAGCGTGAATCGGAGAACGATTTCTCGATTCACGCTTCACGCTTCACGATTCACGAGCTTTCTCCTTTTTCCTTCTTTCTGTACAATCCCGGCAGAAATGCGGGGCGTTCGTCCCAGGCTCTCTGCCCGAGCGCGCCCGCTCGTTCCGATGAAAAGCCGATCAGCGAAACGCTTTGCCCGCCCCCTGGCAGCCGTCTTGTGTCTGCTGCTGCTGATGGCGTGTGCCGTCTGTGCGCGCGACCGCGACGCCGCTGCGGCCCCCGCGCGTTGGTCGAGCGTCCAGTCCAGAAATTTTCTGCTCGTCGGCGACGCGGACGCGCGCGACATGCTGAGAGTCGCCGCGCACCTCGAACAGTTCCGCGAAGCCTTCCTGCGGCTGCTCCCCGCCAACCACTTCGACTCAAGCGTGCCGCTGACCGTCGTCGTCTTCAAGGACGACTCGTCTTACAACCAGTTCGAGCCCGTCTTCCACGGCCGCCCCGCGGGCGTCTCCGGCTTCTTCCAGTCCGGCGCGGACGTTGATTACATAACGCTCTCGCTCGACCGCCGCTACGCGCGCGCGGCGGACGAGTTGGCCTTTCACGAGTATGCCCACCTGCTCATCCGCAACGGCTACGGCAGCGTGCCGCTCTGGTTCAACGAGGGGTTGGCCGAATACTACAGCACGTTTGAAACCTCCGGCGGCGACCGGCGCGTGACGCTCGGCCGCGCGGTGGGCTTTCGTGTCAAGACGCTCAAGGAGCGCGAGCTGATGCCGCTCGAAACGCTTCTCGGCGTGGACGACGAGTCGCCCTTTTACAAGGAGCAGGCGAAGCGCGCCGTCTTCTACTCGCAGTCCTGGGCCTTCGTACACTACCTGCTCAGCGGCCCACGCCGCGCGCAGCTTTCCGTCTTCCTGGAATTATTGGCACAGGGCATGAAAACGGAAGACGCCTTCCGGCAGGCTTTCCAGACGGACTTCGCCGCTCTGGAGAGTGAACTGCGCGCTTACATCCGCCTGGGCAAGTACAGGCCGCAGGTGTTCACTTTCGACCGCCGCCTCGAAGCCGACCGGCAGGCGCGCACAGGGGCTTTGACTGAGGCCGAGGAGCAGTTCTACCTGGGCGACCTGCTCATGCACACGAACA
>DATFCB010000480.1:0-2055 GCA_035253525.1 Pyrinomonadaceae bacterium
TGCGCAATTCGTCCTTGAGCGGATCGGACGCTTTGTGCGTCCCTTCGAGCGTGACGAAGGCGACGATTGCAGAGCCTTTGATTTCGTCGGGCCGGCCGACGACAGCCGCCTCGGCCACGGCCTCGTGCGAGACGAGCGCGCTCTCGACCTCGGCCGTGCCGAGACGGTGGCCGCTGACATTAATCACGTCGTCCACGCGGCCCATAATCCAGAAGTACCCGTCCTTATCTCGCCGCGCGCCGTCGCCCGCGAAGTAGACGCCCTCAATCTCGGACCAGTATTGCCGGCGGTAACGCTCGTCGTCTCCCCAGATGGTTCGCAGCATCGAAGGCCACGGCCGCTTGATAACCAGGTAGCCTCCCTCGCCCTCGCCCACGGGGCGGCCGTCGCGCGACATCACGTCTACCTCTATGCCGGGCAGCGGCTTAGTCGCGGAGCCTGGCTTGGTCGGCGTTGCGCCGGGCACAGGCGCGATCATGATCGCACCCGTCTCCGTCTGCCACCACGTATCAACAATCGGGCAGCGCGCCTTGCCTATAATCTCCCTGTACCACATCCACGCCTCAGGGTTAATCGGCTCGCCGACGGTCCCGAGCAGCCGCAAGGAAGACAGGTCGTGTTTGAGCGGCCAGTGCTCGCCCCACTTGACGAAGGCGCGGATGGCCGTGGGCGCGGTGTAGAAGATGTTGACGCGGTGGCGCTCGACGATGCGCCAGAAGCGGTCGGGCTCCGGGTGGTTCGGCGCGCCCTCGTACATCAAAACGGTCGCCGCATTCGAGAGCGGCCCGTAGACGACGTAACTGTGGCCCGTCACCCAGCCTATGTCCGCCGTGCACCAGTAAACGTCCTCGTCCTTGAGGTCGAAAATCCATTTACTCGTCAGGTGGCATTGCAAGAGGTAGCCCGCTGTCGTGTGCAAGATGCCTTTCGGCTTGCCGGTCGTGCCCGAAGTGTAAAGGATGTAGAGCGGATGCTCGCTGTCTAGTTCTTCCGCCGCGCATTTGTCGTCAACCGTCTCCATCAATTCGTGCCACCAGTAATCGCGGCCCGCCTCCATGTGAATGCGCGTGCCGGTGCGGCGGACGACGACGCAGGCTTTGACGGAAGGCGTCTGCTTGAGCGCCTCGTCCACGGCGGGTTTTAACTTCACCTCGCTCCCGCGCCGCCAGCCGCCGTCGGCCGTGACGACGAGCTTGCAGCCCGCGTCGTTGATGCGGTCAATCAAAGCTGTCGAAGAGAAGCCGCCGAAGATGATGGAATGCGTCGCGCCGATGCGCGCGCAGGCGAGCATACTGATAGCAAGCTCCGGGATGAGCGGCATGTAGAGTGCTACGCGGTCGCCCTTTTGGACGCCCGCGCGCTTGAGCACGTTGGCGAAGCGGCAGACTTCTGAGTGTAACTGCTGGTAAGTGAGCGTGCGCTGGTCGCCCGGCTCGCCCTCCCAGATGATGGCCGCCTTGTTGCGCCGCCACGTACCGAGGTGACGGTCCAGACAGTTATAAGAGACGTTCGTACGTCCCCCTACGAACCACCTGGCGTGCGGCAATTCCCATTCGAGCACGGTCTCCCACTTCTTGAACCAGTGCAGCTCTTCGGCCATGCGCGCCCAGAAAGTCTCCGGCGAGTCGTGCGCCTCGGCGCGCAATTGTTCAAGCTCCTCCATTGACTTGATGTGCGCTTGGCTGCTGAACTCCGCGGGCGGCGGAAACACTCGCTCCTCGTGCAGCACCGATTCGATGTTCTTCGTCGTGGAAGACATAGACTGTGATCTTTACTCCCTAAGAGAATGCGGCCGGGCGTCCTGGGTCTGGAAAACCTTTGAAACTGCCGTCCTGTGTACCACAGAACCGAGCGGCGCGACAATAAGCTGCTTGCAATTATGGTCAATAATTAGGTCAAGAGTCTGCGGATTGTGAGCCCCGTCAGGGGCGCATGAAAATAGCCCAGCACTTCAGTGCTGGGTAGTGGGGCGAATTTTTATTGAGTCCCGTAGGGACGGCTGAACGGGAGCTTTTTCTTCAGCCGTCCCTACGGGACTCAACTTTATTTTACGAA
>DATFCB010000481.1:0-3575 GCA_035253525.1 Pyrinomonadaceae bacterium
GACCCGCCCGCTACCGCAGGCGGTACTGACTTGGGTTACGCTCAATTGCAAGTGGCTATAATTGACAAAGCCACTCTTTTCTTCGCGTCTTTGCGGCTTGGCGTGAGATGTTTTCCTCGCGGCCGTTTACTCTATCTCGAACGCGGCACGCTGCGAGGTTCCGCTCTTGCCGAGGCGGTCAATGGCCGTGAGCTTCAACTCGTAAAGTCCGGGCGTCAGCCCCTCCAGGGGCAACTCAGCCGCGTAAGGGATACGCGTGAGGTCCGTGCCCGGCGTGACCTTCCGCAGCGCGGTCGTGACGACAGGCTTGTCGTCGCGGATGATTTGCACCTGAATCGCCACGTCCGGCGGAGTCGCGCCGTCCTGTCCGCGCGCGGCGTTGTAGATAAAGGCCAGGAAGCGCAGCTTGGACGTGCGCGCGAAGCGTCGGTCCGCGCTCAGCAGTGCCTTAGCCAGGTCCGCCGACTCGGCCGCACTGGCCGCCTCCGTCGCCGCGCCCGCCGCGCCCTTCTTCGCTTCGCCGAGCAGCAGACCGCTCATAGCGAGCTTGTGCTTCGAGAGGTCTGGAACCTCTATCCATTGCATGGCGCTGCCCGTGCGCCCGCTCTTGGCGTCGCGGGCCGAAACGCGTACCTGGTGGAGGCCGGGCGCGGCGCGAAACTGGCCCGTGTAGACGATGCGCCGGCGCGGCGCGGGAGCGCCGCCCGCAGGGGCTGTCTGGCTGTTCTCGCTCGCCGACAGCCGTTGCCTGAAATTCGAGACGGGCTTGCCGTCGGCGTCATAAAGCACGCCCACCACGTCAACCACCGAGGGCGTGTCCGCGCCCGCAGTCTTCTCCGGCACCTCGCCCCCCACCTGCATCATCGCAGTCACCACCGGGCCGACGCTCTGCACGTCCATGTAACTGAGTGCCAGCGTGGTCGGCAAATCCGTCTTCGGGTACATGGCCCCGAGCGCCTTGCGCAGCGCTTCTTCTTCGGGGGCCGCCGCCGGGTTGCTCGCGTTCTGCGCGGACTTGTTGCGCGCCTTCGCGTCCGCCTCCGGCTCTACATCAAAAAAGCCGCGTCGCACGCGCACGGTCAACTCAGGCCGCCCCTTGATGCTCGCCTCTATCCGGCGAAACTTGCTGCTGCTGCCTTTCGCCTCGCCCTCGGGCCGCCACGCCAGCAGGTAATAGGTGGAAGTCTCCTGAAGCGCGGTTTCGACTCCACGGCCGAGCGAGTTCGAGTTGAGCAGAGCGCGCCCGCCCGTGTCTGCGGCGAGCGTGCGCAAAGGCTCCTGCGAGGCGGTGGTCTCGCGCACCCCCGTCGTCATCACGATCCCGGTCGGGTCGCCCGTCATGGAGACGCTCGCGTCGGGCATCCCCGTGACCAGCCCGCGAGCGTCCATGCTGTAGATGACGACGCCCGTGCGCGCGGCGGCGTCCGTGATGCGCCGCAGTTTGTCGGTCACGCTCTCGACGCGGTTGGTCAAATAGAAACCGTCGGAGATGAAGAAGACGAGCTTGCGGCCGGGCAGCGGGCCGGCCGAGCGAGCCAGGCTCTCCAGCGAGGCGAGCAGGTTGGTCGTGACGGCGGCCGACTGTCGTATCAGGCCGTCTGCGCGGTCCCTGATCATCTGTTCGAGGCGGTCGCGCGGCAACTGGGGCAACTCGCGCGCTAGCTGCTCGACGAAGAAGTTGAGCAACTCCTGGTTGGCCTTCTCGTTTATTTCGAGCGCCTGAAAGACGTTCATCGGCGGGCGCTCCATATCTTTCACCTCGAAGGAGCGGTAGTTGAGGCGCTCGACCGCCGCGCGCAGCACGGCCTTGTTGTTGGTCAGTTGTTGCAGAAAACCTATCTGGCCCGTCGCGGAGGCGATGGCGACCATGTCGTTCTGGCCCATCTCCTTGTCTATGAATTCGAGCAGCGTTTTGCGCGCGCGCGTCACGCTGTCGGCCGCCATGTGTGTGTCGTCCAGAAAAAAGAAGATGATTCGCCCACGGTCTGGCGGCTTCGGTGCCTCGGCGGTCGTGCCAGCCGTTGTGCCGCCAGCGCCGCCGCGAGCCGCCGCCAGCCGCGCCGCCTCGTCCGCCGTGCCGGCCGTGACTTTGTCGAAGAACGAAACCTGGACCGGCTTGCCGTCAACTTTCAGCTCGAACTGGTCGCGCTGCAAGTTGTCCACGAAGCGGCCCTGCTTGTCGAAGACCGTCACGTCCGTCTGCACCAGATCGGTGCTGATGCGTATCACGTCATCATCCTGCCCGGCCGGCTCCTGCGGTTGTTGAGCTTGCGCGGATGTCAGAAGCGGGCCGAAGGCGACGAGAAGCGAGAAGAGCGCACAGGCGCGCACGACGACAAAGAGTTTTTTGTGGGCCATAATCTAAGGTTGACTGAAAAAGGGAAACACCGGGGATTGACGCGCGAGATAATATCACGCCGGATGCCAAGTCATTAAGCAAACTTTTACGGGCCAGGGGCCGTATAATGCTCGAACGAAAACCAGGGCGCTAGAGTTCCCGGCGCTGAATCATTCACCAAAGAAGAGAAACCCTGATGAGCGAGAACGCAGACACGCTGACGCTTTCAGGCGTCACCAAGCGCTTCGACGAATTCACGGCCGTGGACGACCTCTCCCTGCGCGTCCGCGCGGGCAGAATCTTCGGCCTCATAGGACCGAACGGGGCGGGGAAGACGACCACCATCCGCATGATCGTCAACATCACCGTTCCCGACGAGGGCAAGATAGAACTCTTCGGCCGAGAGATGACGCCCGAGCTGCAAGACCGCATAGGCTACCTGCCGGAAGAGCGCGGCCTCTACAAGAAGATGAAGGTCGTGGATCAACTGCGCTTCTTCGGCGAGCTGAAGAACGTCAAGGGGAAGAAGGCCGAGGAGGCGATTGACCGCTGGCTGGAAAGAGTCAAGTTGACGGAGTGGAAGACGAAGAAGGCGACGGAGCTTTCCAAGGGGATGCAGCAGAAGATTCAGTTCATCGCCGCCGTCATGCACGACCCGGACCTGATGATTCTGGACGAGCCTTTCTCGGGCCTGGACCCCGTCGCGCAGGAGTTGCTCAAAGAGGTCGTGCTCGAACTGAAGGCCGAGGGCAAGACCATCATCTTCTCGACGCACCAGATGGAGATGGCCGAGAGGATTTGCGACGACATCTGCATGATTAATAAGTCGCGGAAAGTTCTGGACGGGAGCCTGCGGCAGATTAAGAGCAGCTTCGGACGCAACTCGGTCGCGCTCAGGGCCGAAGGCGGCGAATCGGTGCTCGAAGACAAAGCCCTTGTCGCGAACGTCGAGCGCCACAGCGACGAGGTCGAGGTGCTTCTGGCACAGGGCGCGGACGCGCAGGCTCTCCTGAAGCGTCTGCTCGAAGCGGGCGCGACCGTCGGCAAGTTCGAATTGGTCGAGCCGAGCCTGAACGACATCTTCATAGCCAAGGTGGAGGAAAGCGAATGACAAAATTCCTGGCCGTCGTCAAACGCGAGTACATGACGCGCGTGCGTACCAAGATGTTCATCGTCTTCACCATCCTCGGGCCGCTGATGGTGTTCCTCTTCACGGTCGTGCCGATCCTAATCGCTG
>DATFCB010000482.1:0-4091 GCA_035253525.1 Pyrinomonadaceae bacterium
GGTCACTCGTAGACCGCGGCGCGTCGCTTCTTCCTGTCTGTGTATAGCTTCCGTTACGTGGCGGAAACGATGACCTGATTGTCCACCGAGCGCACGCCTTTAATGGCCTTGACCATGCGCTCGACCTGATTCTTCAAAGCCTGCGTCTCCACAGTCCCGATGAGCGTGACTTTGCCGTCGAGCACCGTGGCCGTCACGCCGAGCGTCGAGAGGGCCGAGTCTTCGGCCATTCGCTTGTCAATCTCGGATTGAATCGCTGTGTCGTCCGTGCCGCTCGGCCTGCTGGTCGTCGCGGGCGGCGCTGTCGCCGGTGCGGGTTGCTCGATGATGACGGGAGGCTGTGTCGTCGTCGTGGTGGCCGGCTGTTGGATGATGATGGGCGGCTGCGTTTGAGGCGCGGGTGCTTGTTCGATGATGACGGGCTGGACCGGCGTCGGGGCCGTCGCGCTCCGCGTCACGTTGGCGTTGACTTCCGTCACGGCGTCCTGCTGCCTGTTCAGGATGAATAGAAAGAGGATCGTGACCAGGGCCACAGACCCTATCACGAGCGCCGCGACCACGCCGGTCGAGACGCCGCGCCGAACTGGCTCGCGCGCCGACACGGTCTGCACAACCTCGCGGCGCGCAGTCGGCGTCTCAATCACTACCCGGCTTCTTTTAATCTGTTCGTCGTCGTAAGCCATAGATTCAATCTCCTGATGCTAAAAATAATCGTCACTCAATCTCACAACGCGCTTTCAGCAAATAGTATTCCGCGCCCCGGCGAAAAAGCCGGATAAGAGGTGGAAGGCGAAAAGGCTAAGGTTTTCGACGTTTGGCCCATTTCTCGCTGGCGGCGACCGCATCATCTTGACCTCCGGGCGTATGCAATGAAAACAGGAGTCAGGAGAGAAGAAAAGCCGTTTGAGCTTTGCCTTCTGACTCCTGTATTCTGGCTCCTGGCTTTGATTCTGACTCCTGACTTCTGACTTCTGTATGAAGACGGCGCTTATACACCATCCGATTTATCAAGAGCACGAGACGGGGGAGCATCACCCGGAGAGGCCGGAGCGTTACGCGGTCATCATGGACGCTTTGCGCGGGGACGAGGGGCTGTGGCCTGAGTTGTTGGAGTTGCAGGCGACGGCGGCCTCGCGCGGAACAATCCAGGCGTGTCACACGTCGCAGCACTATAAAGCTGTCGAGCGCGTGGTGAGCGAAGGGACGGGCTATCTGGATGCGGACACGGTCGTCTCCATGCGCTCTTTGGACGCGGCGCTCAACGCGGCGGGGGGAGTCTGCCGCGCCGTGGACGCGTTGATGCGGAACGAGGCCGACAACGCCTTTCTCCCTGTGCGGCCGCCCGGACACCACGCCACGCCCGAGCGCGCGATGGGCTTCTGTCTCTTCAACAACGTCGCCGTCGGCGCGCGCTACGCTCAGACTCAGTACCCGGAGATCGAGCGCGTCGCCGTCGTTGACTGGGACGTGCATCACGGCAACGGGACGCAGGGGATTTTTTACGACGACCCGACGGTCTTCTTTTTCTCGATGCACCAGTATCCGTGGTATCCAGGCACGGGAGCGCGCGGTGAGACGGGGCTCGGGCGCGGGCGCGGCTACACGCTGAACGTCCCCGTACGTGCCGCGACGCGCGCAACCGACCAGCGCCACGCCTTCGACGCCGCGCTCGAAGAGATTGGCACAAAATTCAAACCCGACCTCATCTTCATCTCCGCCGGCTTCGACGCGCACGAGGCAGACCCCCTGGGCCAACTCCTTTTGACCGACGACGATTTCATCCAGATGACACGCGCCGTCAAGCAATGGGCCGCGAGCGCCTGCAACAACCGTGTCATCTCCTGCCTCGAAGGCGGCTACAACCTCGAAACGCTCGGCAACACCGTGCGCGCTCATGTCAACGAGTTGAGGAAAGGATAGAAGAGTTTAGGCGTCATACACAGTCATAGATTCTCGATCACGAAATGGTCGAATTCTCCCGTGGACTCAAGTTGCCGTCCGACCACATTCGTTTTAACTCGCTCTATAGGGCCGACGATTCGTGCCGAGCCGTCGGGTCGAACCCCTATGATACGGACCATCTGAGGTGGAAACGCCGCGTTCATGACGGCCTCATACTGAGCATCATCACGAAAGTCCCAGACTTGCTCCTCCTTCACCCAGTCCGGTAACTTGCCTGACCGCCACGCCACCAACCATGATTTGATACGACCAAGATTTGCCAGGTGAATTGCTGTCTGGTACTCGTCCCATACCCATCCGTCCTTGATGCTGCCCCGTTCATCATTAGGCTCAATTCGCTCCAGATAACCTTCGCTCAACACCATCAGGAAGCGATTCGAGCGCGCGAGCAGGCTGATTAGCTCCGGGACGGGCAGCGGCTCTTCGCGCTCGGCCTGTATATTCTGATCTAAGTAAACGTCGTACCCACGAGCTTGTAGATCATTGACGAGGCGCTTTACCCACGCCTGGTGGGCCTGAGATTCCCAACGGTATGAGACAAAGATGATGAAAGGTTTGGCCGGCGGCTCGGATGTATTTGCCAGGACTTCATTGAGAAGCTGATTGAGGCGGGCAATTTCCCAGCCACGAACACCAGCGGCCTTAATCGCTTCGTCGCGCGGCAACTTCAGGATTTCAGCAAAGGTCGGCATTCCTTTGATTTCACCAGAGCTGTCCTCCGGGTTGTCAGAATCTTTCATGGGAGTCTCCTTTGACTTTGGAATTCTCCTTATCTACTTTCTCTCGTGCTTGTAGGTCACGCCCTCTTTCATGACGAAGAAGACTCGTTCGGTCTGGCGTATGTCTGCGGTGGGGTCGCCGGGGACGGCGATGATGTCTGCGAGCTTTCCGGGTTCGAGCGTGCCGACGCGATCCGCGATGCCGAAGAGTTCGGCGTTGACGGACGTGGCCGACTTGAGCGCGTCAACCGGGCGCATGCCGAGTTCGACCATGTGGCGAAACTCCTCGGGGTTGCGTCCGTGAGGGTAGACGGCGGCGTCCGTGCCGAAAGCGATGCGAATTCGCTTCTGTACGGCCTTGCGGAACATAGCCTGAATGCTGGCGATGGCCTGACGCGCTTTGGCTTCGACGGGGGGAGGGAAATAAGCGCCCTTCTCAAGACGCTCGCGCAAGCCTTCGGGGGCCATCAGCGTCGCCACCAGGTACGTCCCCTTCGCCTTCATCAAATCGAGCGCTTCGTCGTCCAGAAAAGAGCCATGCTCGATAGAGTCAATGCCGGCTCGGATGGCGCGCTTCGCCCCCTCAGCGCCGTGTGCGTGCGCGGCCGCCTTGCGCCCGCGCGCGTGCGCCTCGTCCACGAGCGCGTCCAGCTCCGCCTGAGTCAACTGGGGCGAGCGAACGTCGTCGTTCAAAGAGAGCACGCCGCCCGTGGCGCAGACCTTAATCACGTCGGCCCCGTCCTTGATGTTCGTGCGGACGGCGGCGCGCACTGCGTCCGCGCCGTTGGCGACTGCCGCGTCAATGCCGCTCGCGCGGTCGAATAAGTCCGGCCGGTAGCCGACCGTCGGGTCGCAGTGGCCGCCGGTCGCGCCTATGCCGCGCACGGCCACGAGCATGCGCGGCCCCACGATCTTGCCGTTGCGGATAGCGTTGCGCAGGCCGACATCAATGAAGTCGCTCGACCCCACGTCGCGCACCGTCGTGAAGCCGACCATCAAAGTCTTGCGCGCGTTGACGGAGGCGTCGAGCGCACGCTCGGCGGGCGACTTCTTGAGGTCGTCCAACTCGTCCTGCTTCCAGTCGTCGCTCGCCTCGCCCGAAAGATGCGTGTGCGCGTCCATGAAGCCGGGCAGGAGCGTGGCGTCGCCGAGGTCAAGCACCTCCGCCCCGCCGGGGATGGCCGCGCCCGCGCCGACTGCCTGAATCTTCCCGCCGGACACGACCACGACGCCTGGCGAAACAGTCCGCTCGCCTTTGCCGTCAAACATCCGCGCCGCCTTGATGACGACGACGCGCTCGCTCGACGGCGTGCCGCTTTGCGCGAAACAGAAGAGATTCCCGGAAAGTATGGCGAGCAGCAGAACGCAGATACGGAAAAGCCTCATCTGTGACCTCCGATGGAAAAATCA
>DATFCB010000483.1:0-11569 GCA_035253525.1 Pyrinomonadaceae bacterium
GTTCTCCGACTCCATGCTGACGCCGCGCTGGTCCGTGGAGACCGTGACCTTCTGTTCCTCAATCGTGACGCTCAGCTTAACGTCGAGCGGCTCGTTGCGCCCAGCCGCGACCTGCACGTCCGCCGCCTCGTAAGGCGCGAAGCCCGTCGAGGCGACGCGCACCGTGTAAGCGCCGGGCGCGAGGCCGTTGATGACGAAAGTGCCCTCGTCGTTGGTGACGGCAGACTTTTCCGCGCCGCTTGCGTTGACGACCGTGACGGTCGCGCCGACGAGCGCGCCGCCGAATTCGTCACTCACCTGGCCGCGCAGGCTGCCCGCCTGTTGCGCGAAGCTCACGGCGGCGGCGAGCGCCAACATGAGCGCGAGGCCCATCCCGCGCGCCAACATTCTCTTAACTGAATTCATGATAATTGCCTTCTCGTAAGTGGCCGGAAGTCTCGGGAAAACTCGTGGCCGGGGAACGTTACTGTAACTAAACTTTCGCGTGTGGGCCTGCTCACGGCCCGCCGATGCCGATGTTGATTGTGCCAAGATTCGGCGGCCGATTCGCCGGCCCGCCCTGGCTCGCCTGTAGCATTTGGAAGACCGGCTCGACGCCCGCGACGAGCGTGATGGCCGTCACGCGCGAGGGGTCCGCGCCCGTCGTGCTCGAAATGAGAATCATCTCGCCGGGCTTCAGGTCCGCGAGCGTAACCACCGGCAGATTTTCGATAATCCGCTGAATGTCGAGACCGCCGCCACCGGGGCCGCCCGGCCCACCCTGCGGCGGGCCACCCGCTCCTGCGGGACGCGGGCCGCCGGCAGTAGCACCGCCGCCACCACCCTGCGGCGCAGGACCACCCGCGCCGGGGCCGCCCGGTCCACCCTTCATGAAGTCTGCGGGGATGCGCTTGATGGTTGAATCCTTGCTGACGACGACGGTCAAGGGCTGCTTGCTCTGTATGTCGCTGATTTTGATTTCGCCGGTCGCGGCGTCAACTGAAGTGACCGAGCCGCCGATGGTGCGGAAAGCGCCGGTCACGATCTCGTCTGGGGTGAAGCGCGCGCCGTCCTCGCTCCTGTCGCCTTTGGCGCGGAGCTGGTCGCCGACTTTCAGGTCGTCGAAGGAACTCTTCTTGGCGTCGCTGAACTTGACGGAGTCGGGCGCGTAGCGGCGCATCTTCACTTTGTCCGTGATGGGGATGATGACCGGCTTCGGCCCCTCGGCCGTGCGCGTCTTGACCGTGATCTCTTTCGCCTGCGGGTTCACAGCCTCGACGATGCCGGAGAGGCCGCGCTGACGCCACTCGCTGCGCTCCTTCTCCTGCTTTTTCGCGATGTCGGATTGAGAGACGACGATGAGCTGTTGCGCCGGCACCGACTTGCGGTCCGTCGCGACGTAGCCGCGCGCGTAAACGCCGTCGCCGACCGCCACGTCCGTGAAAGCAATCTTGACGGCCTTCGTGCGGTCCGTCTCGCCCGGAGGCATGCGCTCATAGGTAGTCTTTTCGCTGACGTTGACGACGACGACCGAGCCCGCGTCCGTCTTGACGGTCATCTGCCCGGCGGGGCCGTTAATCTCCGTCACTTTGCCGAAGACGCGAGTGGCCGTAATCGCCGGGTCGTTCGTCTGCGCACGCGCGGTTGCGCCAAAGGCGACGATGGCGAGCGCGAAAACGATAAAAGCCTTTTTCATTAAAAATCCCCTCGCTAGAGTCATGGAAGAAAGTACGGTGGTTCGAGTGGCCGACTTAAATCTCGCCGCTAATATTAAAACGCGCGACCAGAAGTTTTATTACGCAACGATTCCAACCAATGTTCAGAATTTATCCGGTCTTTCGGAAGACAGAGTGCAGCCTCGAAACGGACTTACCATCGTTAAGAGAGATTAACGTCGGCGAGACGAAAAGTTCCAAAATCAGGGAGATTCGCAGGCGTCCGGCCCTGAAACAGTCAGAAAACAACCGCTCTCAGGGTTCCCTCAGGCGGACAACCTTAGACGCGAGTAAAGCCCGTTTCGTCTCCCGTGTTTTTTAAAATTTTTAAGAAAAAGGCGGGGTTTTTGAGGAGGTCTGCACGCTTTACGGACGCTTCCAGCCGACACGATACCTGGCCGTTAGCGCCAGGCCCAGGCTCGCCACCAGCAGCCCGGCCCCGACGAGCGGCCAGACGTAAGGTAAGGACAAAAGTGTCGCCCAGAAGATTGCGCCGACGAGGAGCGCGACCGACTCGGAGCGATACTTTTCGGGGAAGAACCTGCGTTGGAGCCACTGGCCCGTCGCGGCCTGTATGGCGACGCGCCCGAAGAGGTAGGCCAGCAAGAGGAGCAGTAGGGCCGCGAGGCCGACAAGCGCGCCGATGACGGTCGGCAGCACGCTCAGGCCCGCAACGACGCCGAAGGTCATCAATATCGAGCCGACAAACCCTATGACGGCGACTCTCAGGTTCGTCAACTGCAAGCGCGTCACGGCTCGGCTGATAGCGCCGGGCGTCACGGCCGTCAAGACCAGCGACGCGATGAACCAGAAGAGCACGGCCAGCACGCGGCTGCCCAGGTAAGCGACGGACAACTGCGGCGCGAGCAAAGAAGCGGGGTTGCGCATGATGTTGCGCAACTCCTGCTCGAAGCCCGCGAACATGACGGTTGTGCGCGCAGGGTCGCGGCCCGTGGCCGGGTTCTCGCCGAGGTGGCGGTAAGCCCCGCCGATGACGATCACGTCGCCGCCGATGCGCGCGCCGTCGCGCTGCACCACAGACCCGCCGACGGTCGCCACGTCGCCCTCGACCACGCCTTCTACGACCACGTCGCCGCCGAAGGCCATGACGCCGCGCCTGACCTGGCCGCGCACGACGACAGACTGGCCCCAGCCGAAAACGTCAGAAGTGTTGACGCCCTCGACCACGAGCGGCGCGCGGTCGTCAGGGAGCAAGCCGTCCGACCCTTGCGCGTACGCCGAGATGAGCATCAGGAGCATGACGGAGAACGTGAGCGCCGCGCGCCACGCGGCGCACGCCCACCGTAAATCAACGGACCTTTGTAGCGAGAGTTGGCTCACAATCAAAAAGAGACGCACGACCCTGACAGGAGGTGTCGTGCGTCACGGCGTTCATTCTATGGTACGCGCGCGGTGGTAGCCTGCTATCAGGCGGCGGAGCATGAGGAGGGCCAGCACGAGTAGTAGGAGAACGATTAATCCCGCGCCGCGCGACCCGAAGAACACGCGGCCGCCGACGCCGCGCGAGATGACCGCTATCCCTGCGCCCGCGTCGTAGAGGGCGTGGCCCAGGAAACCCACGACCGTCCCGCAGAACTTCCAGACGGCGCGCAGCGGCGCGAGCACGCTGTCATTTAGCGCAGCGCCCCCCGTGAGCGCGCAGGCGACGATTGTCAGCACGGCGCACAATCTAAGGGCGCGCCTGCGCTCTGCCGGGACACGCACGCCGCTCATGTCCGCCTGCGCGCGTGCGGCCACGACCTGTGCAAAGTTCTTCGGCATCTCAAGCGCAGGCTCGGACGCCAGCGCAGTGTCCAACTCGCGGGACAGCAGCTTCTCGGCCTCCAACGCGGACGCGCAACGAGCGCACCCGTCCAGATGTCGCCCGAAACGCGCGAACGAGCGCGAGTCCAGCTCGCCGTCCAAATAGGCGACGACCTCCTCCTCGCTCCCGCACGCTGAATTGTCCGGCGTCTCATTCATCGCTTCAATTTCGTAAATCGAGAACTCGTCAATCGAAGAACGGTTTTTTCGATTCACGATTGACGAGTTCTCGATTTACGACACACCAGTGATTCCTCTTTCGACGAACTCGCGGCGCATCACCTCACGCGCGCGGAAGAGACGGTTTTTGACCGTGCCGAGGGGCAGGCCAGTGACTTCCGCTATCTCGTCGTAGGAGAGGTCGTGCGAGTGGCGAAGCACGACCAGTTCCCTGTAGGCGGACGGTAGCTCCCTCACGACGCGCTCGATCTCCTCGCGCCTTTCGGCCCGCTCGCTCTCCTGCTCGGGCGAAAGCCTGCGGCTCTCAATCGGCAGGTCGTACTGCTCGCCGTCGAACTCGCGCTGGAGCGCCTGCTCGCGCCCGCCCTGCCGCCGCAAATGGTCAACGGCAGAGTTGTGCGCGATCTTGTAAATCCAGGTCGAGAACTTGAACTCGGAGCGGTAGCGCCGGAGCGAGTTGTAGACCTTGATGAAGACCTCCTGCGTCAGGTCGAGCGCGGCCTCGTAGTCGCCGACCATGCGGTAGACGTAGGCGGCAATCGGGCGCTGGTAGCGGCGCACCAACTCTTCGAAACTGTCCTCGCGCCCGGCCACGGCCCGCGTCACCAACTCGCAGTCCGCGACCGATGAGAGGTTACTGAAGGCTAATGCGTGGGATGCATTCATCGTCATGATGCACAGGTTTTACGACGCCGGGATTGGGAAAGTTTCAAAAGCGGGGGCCGGAGGCCGGTGAAAACAATAAACGTCTTTCTGTTACCGGCCCCCGCTTTACCATGCAAGTGTGGCGAGCCCGGCGGGCGCGGCGAGGGCGTCGAAGTTCAGCTCATTGGACGGGAGCGCGAGGCCGACCTCGACGGGGCCGAGGGCGCGTAAATGTATTTCGAGCGTCTCGTTGACGATCCCGCTGACGTGCTCTTTGTCGAAGCCTTCGCCGACGACGAGCAGGCGGGTGAGCGCGAGCGCGGCCGCGCCGTCGCCGGGCGTCAACACGCGGTCGCGGTAGAAGAGGAGCAGGCGGTAAAGCTCGTCGTCGCGGTCTTCGGGCTCGCACATGACGGAGCGCGCGACCAAGGGCTGGCTGTCCCTCAAGAGGAGCGCGGTGAAGCCGTCCGCGTGCGAGCTGACGAGCAGGGCGTCGCCGGCTGCGGCGGCGTTGGACCCGAGCCAGCGCGACTCGCCCTGGTGGCGCGGCAGGATGAGTCCGGCGCGCCAGCCCAGCGCCTCGAAGACGTTCTCGTACTCGCCGAGGACCCCGGAGTGTATGGCGACGGTCAGGTAGCGCTGCCTGCCTTGCGCGTCCGCATGAAGGCGCTCGCGCGAGACGACCAGCTCTTCGGGCGGCGCGCCGAAAGCACGTTCAGTCTTCCAGCGCAGGACTTCTTCCAGTTCCTGGCGCGAGGCGGGCGTGCTCTCCAAAGTCAGGATGGCCGCGCGCGTCGCCGCCTCGGGGAGCGCGACCGACCACTTACGCTGCTTGCCGAGCCCGGCGCTCAAAGCCACTTCGCCTAACAGCACGACGAGCGAGTTCGCGTCCGTGATGTTCACCTCTTCGAAGCCGGGCTGGATGAGGCCGGGCGGAAGCGTGGCCGTGGCCGCGCGCTTGATCGCGTAACCGTCGCGGCCCCTGCGCTCAAGGTGGACGGCCGACGCCGTGCCGCTTTCGAGACCGAGGGCGGCCGCAGGAAAACGCGGGCGGACCAATTTGCTGAAAGGTGTCGGCATGATCAGTGGTCAGTGGTCGGTGGTCAGTGGTCAGTTAAGAACAGCGGTTTTCACTGACCACTGACCACCGACCACCGACCACTGCTTTACCATTCGTTATAAGGCTTGCCTTCGGTTGAAGGGTCCGGCGACGCGCTGCGGACGTTGATGATGCCCTGTTCGCCCCGGAACGAGTTGGGGTCTTCGCCCGTCTCGACCATCCAGTCCTTTTCGTTGGTTATCGGGTCGAGCGGGAGTTCGCGTATGTAGCCTGCGGTAACGAGGTCGTCGAGCGACTGCGGCAGCTTGCCCTTGTCCGCCCCGTAAAGATCAATCGCCTTGCGCAGTTGGTACAAGTTGTCCCTGAGCACCGTTTCCTTCGCGTGCGTCACGCTCTTCTGATACTGCGGCATCGCGATGACGGCGAGGATGACGATGATCGAGATGACGATCATCAGTTCGAGAAGCGTGAATCCGTTGATCAGTTTTCGGTTTTCAGTTTTGAGCGAGGCACGCCGCGACTCAAGCCGACACACCAGACAGCTCTTGCGTTCTGCCGAAAACCGAAAATTGAAAACTGAGAACAGCTCTTTACCACTCATTGTACTTCGTCTCCCCATCGAGCGCGGTCTGCTCGGATTTCGAGCGCACGTCGAAGACGCCTCCGTCCGGGCTGGAAGAGCAAGGGGCGTCGGCCGCATCATAAACTGACCTGACGCACCAGTCGCGCTCGCCCGTCATGGGGTCTATGGGAATCTCGCGCAGGTAGATTTTCTTCTTCGTCGAGGTGAGCGTGTTGTCCGTCGCCTGCTGGTCAAACACTGACCGCCCGCCGCCGCCACCACCCGCGCCCCCTGCCTCAAGCGGCGTGATGCTGACGCCGTTGACGAGAGTTTCGAGATCGGGCGGGTAGCGGTCAGGGTTGTCCGTCCCGAAGATCGTCGCGTCCGTGATGGCGACCCTGACGCGCGGGTCAACGAAAGTAGCCCCCCCCGTAGCCGGGTTCCCGTCCGGGTCCGTAGCGCCGCCGGGGGTGGTGCCGGTGACTGCCCCCCCAGCTACAGCGCCGCCGCGCGCCTGCTGCATACGCGCCCCGGCCAGCGCCTCGCGGTGAAACTGGTCAATCGCCGTGCGCATCTGGCGCAGCGCCTCGCGCAACTGCTGCTCGCGCTGCCGGCGGACTGAGATTTTGACGAGCGGAATCACGCCCAGCGTCAGAATCGTCAGCACCGTCAGCGTAATCACCAACTCGATGAGCGTGAAGCCGCGAGAAGAAGAAGTGGTCAGTGGCCGGCAGTCAGTGGTCAATGAAAGCGATGGCTGGCTAGAGCCAGTCGCGGACGATTGTTCCGCACCAGCAACCGCTTTTACTGACCACTGACCACTGACCACTGACCACTTCTTTCTCATACTACTTCACCGTCAGGCGGCTCTCCGTCAGTTGTAAACTCACGCCGCGACCATCAAGCGCGACGATGTGCGCGTCCGGGCCGAATCTGATGACGCCCTCGCCCGCCGTGAGCGCTTCGACTTCGAGGAAGAGGATGACGCTCTCGCCGGACTTCAGGGGCGCGCCCGACCGTGGCTGTATGACGAAGGTGACCATGCCCGCAGGGTCAATTGATTGCATGAGGACGGGCGCGCTCGACGCCCCGTCCGGCCACTCGCCCGGCGAGATGCCGCGCACGGCCAGTATCCTCGGGTCGAAGCGCAGGCGCGCTGTTGCCGACCCGAGCGTTTCTTTCGTGACCAGCATGAGCGCCACGCGCTGCTTCTCGCCGACGCGCATCTCCTGCTTTTCGGCCGTCAGCCGCAACTCCGCCACGGAGACTTCCGGCGCTGCCGCCGGCTTAGTGTTGACCGCTGCCGGGGCCGATTTCGCGGCCAGAGATTTCTCTAAAGCCGCAGCGATGTTCGTCGGCGGAAGACTCGTCTGCGCACCCGCTGGCTGGGCCATAGTGTTGACGCGCGGCCCGCTCGCCGACGGTTTTTCCACCAGCGCGGGCGGCGGCGGCGCGTCACCCGTCATCTGCGCGATTGCGTTTGCGAGCGCGCTCGACTGCTGCTCCTGCGCGGTCGTGATGCCGCCCGCAGGTTGTGGGGTGAGCGTCGCGGACGCCTTCGCCTCTGTCGGCTGAGCGGCCACGTTCTCCGTGGCCGCAGGCATCATTGACCTGGGCGCGGGGACGTAAGAGGGCACGGGGTCCGAGTCAGGGAGTTGTACGACCACGTTGGTCGGGAGGCGGCGTGCGGCCGCCAGTTGGTCCTCGCGGTCCGCCTCGCGCACCATCGCTTCGAGCGAGCCCGTGGTCGGCGTCTGCAAAGTTCCGCTCGGGCGCTCGCGCTCGTCAAACGGCGTGACCGCGGGCGCGCGCAGCACGCGCGGCGTGACGGCGATGACGATGTCTATCTGCGTGTTGTTGCGCGTCGGCGAAGTGAAAAGGCGGCCGAGCACGGGGATCAGGCCGAGGAGCGGGAGGCCGCGCCGCCCGTTCGACTGCGTGTCCTGCGCGACTGAGGCGAGCATCATCGTGCGATTGTTCTGGATGCGCGCTGTGCCGGTAATCGTGCGCTCGGTAAAGGTCGGCGTCAGGCTGCCTGCGCCGAGAATGTCCTTCGACTCGATGGACATCTTGACCTGTACGTCCAGGTTCGGGAAGACCTGCGGCGTGAACTTTAAAGTCAGACCCGTCGGCTCGTACTGAATGACGGGGAAGCCGCCGCTGAAGACGCCGGGCGTGGTGGGGGTGCCGCCGGTCCCAGTCGTCGGGACGGTGCTGAACGGGTAGGTCTGCGCCGTCTGCACGGGCACGCGCTGGCCTATGCGCGCCGAAGACTCTTCGTTGTTGAAGGCGTGAATCTGTGTCGAGGCGATGAGCTTCGTGCGGTTCTTGCTCTGGAACGCGGTCAGCACGGAGTTCGGGATGACGAGCGCCGCGCCGAGCGCGGTCGGCGCTGTCGTCAACGCCTGCGCCACCTCGCGCGAGCCGCCGATGATGTTCAGCCCGCTCGTGCTGCCCAGGCTGAAGAGGCCGCTGTCCGCGCTGCCCGTGCCGAACTGGTTGCCGAACTGCATCAGGTCGCTGCGCGAGACCTCGAAGATGTTCACGTCCATCACGACCTCGGAGCGGTCCTTGTCAATGCTCTGGATGATTTCGCCTATGAGGCGCAAATTCTCGGAGGTGTCGCGAATCGTGATGCTGTTGGTGTCTTCGTCGGGCAGCACGACCGTCTGCGGCCGCCCCTGATTCGGCGGGATGGCCGCCGCGATGATGTTGCGCGCCTTGTCCGGCTTGATGTTGGAAAGGTAGAAGGTGCGTATGGCTAGCTGCTGGTACTGCGCGCGACGGTTCTGGTCCGCGACGAGAATCGTGCGGCGGTTGACCTTCTGGAAAAAAAGTCCTTCCTGTAGGAAGACCAGATCGAGCGCCTGCGCGGTCGTCACGTCCGTCAAATTCACCTCGACGTTTCTGGGCGCGCGGAAACTTTGCGCGTCGAAGATGACGTTGAGGTTAAGCTGCTCAGAGAGGTTGCGAATCAAACCCTTGAGGTCGCCGTTGTACTTGATGACGCGCAGCTGCTCGGTGCGCTGCGGCGGCAGGACTTCTTCCGGGGGCGGGTTGCGCGTCGTCGCGGGCTCCGCAGGTGTGCCGCCCGCGCCGGGCACGCCGCCCTGCCTGTAAGAGAGCTGAGAGACTTTCGGCCCCTTGCCGTTGCCGTTGTGGAGACCGTCGCCGTCGCCTTCGCCCGGCGCGGCCTCGCCCGTCCGCTCGCGCTGCAAGCGCAACATGCGCTCCATCTCCGAGAGGGCCAATTCGTTCACGGGGTCGTAGCCGTACGCTTGGCGGAAGGCGTTGTAGGCTCCGATATAGTCGCGCTGCTCGGCGAGCGAGCGCCCCTGCTGCATGAACTGCTGCGAGGCGTTGAAGACGGCGCGGCGGTAGTGCAACTGGTATTCGACGTTCGAGGGGTCGGCGGCCACGGCGAGCGTGAACTCCTGCGCGGCCCTCTCCCATTGCTGCGCCGCCTCGTACTTCAAGCCCTCCTTGAAGTTCTTCTCGCCCTTCTTGGCAAACGCGGTCATGGGCGCGACGAGCAGGCAAAAGATGACGACGAGCGCACTGAGCGGGCGCGCGTGAATTGACGATCTCTTCATCTGACGAGTCCTCTTCTCTATCGGATAGGACAAAAACTGGCCGGGGGAGCAAACAACTTAAGTCCTTCAAAAAACCGGCGGCAGGCCCGGAGCGCGTCACCGAGAGTTACAACACGCTCCGCAACGAGCGCGGTTCCCGAAACAGTGGTCAGTGGTCGGTGGCCGGTGGTCAGTTAAAAGAAGAACATTTATGGCGTCTGATGTCAGGTCTGGCACAGTCGCGTGCCGCCGTTTCTTAACTGACCACTGACTACTGCTTGATCTCTTCCACGAATGTCACGCGGTTGATTTCGTGCAGCGTGGAGGTTCCGGCGAAAACTTTGGCGAGGGCTGATGCGCGCAGGCCCGTCAGCCCTTCGGCCTCGGCGGCGCGGCGCACCTCGGAGCCTGGGCGGCGCTCGACAATCATCTCGCGTATGTTGTCCGTCAAATCAAGTAGCTCGTGAATCGCCGTGCGCCCGCGGTAGCCCGTGTGGTTGCACGCGTCGCAGCCGACGCTCATGTAAAAGACGCGGCCGCGCTGCTCGTCCGCCTTGAGGCCCGACTCAAGCAGTTCGTCGTCCGTCGGGCGATATTTTCGTTTGCAGGTCGGGCACAGGATGCGGACCAGGCGCTGTGCGAGCACACAGTTTAAGCTGGACACGAAATTATAAGGCTCGACGCCCATATTCAGGAAGCGCCCGATGACATCAATCACGTTGTTGGCGTGGACGGTCGTGAACACCAGGTGGCCCGTCAGCGCCGACTGGATGGCGATCTGCGCCGTCTCGTTGTCGCGGATTTCGCCGACCATGATCTTGTCCGGGTCGTGGCGCAGGATGGAGCGCAACCCGCGCGCGAACGTCAGCCCCTTCTTCTCGTTGACGGGAATCTGCGTGATGCCGTGCAACTGGTATTCGACAGGGTCTTCAATCGTGATGATCTTGTCTTCCTCGTTGCGTATCTCGTTCAGCGCGGCGTAGAGCGTCGTCGTCTTACCGGAGCCGGTCGGCCCCGTCACCAGCACCATCCCGTAAGGCTCTGCGATGTAGCGGCGGAACTTTCTCAAGTCCTCGTCCGAGAAGCCGACGACATCCAGGTTCAGATTGCGAAACTCCTCGTTAATCTGCTCCTTGTCGAGAATACGTATGACGGCGTCCTCGCCGTGAACGGTCGGCATAATCGAGACGCGGAAGTCCACGTTGCGCCCCTTGTAGCGGACGCGGAAGCGTCCGTCCTGCGGGATGCGCCGCTCGGCGATGTCCAACTCCGACATCACCTTGATGCGCGAGATGAGCGTCTGGTGGTACGCCAAATCAATCGGGTCAACTTTTGCGTAGAGCGCGCCGTCAATGCGGTACTTGACCTGGACCTCTGTGTCGCGCGTCTCGATGTGTATGTCGGAGGCGCGCGACTCCATCGCGTTGAAGACGATGGTGTCCACGAGCTTGATGATTGGCGACATCTCGGAGTCGGTCGCCAGGCGGTCCAGGTCTAAGACTTCTTCGCCCGCCTCCGTCTCTTTGACGAGCGAGATGCGAAAGCCCGACGCCGCCTCTTGCAGCACGCGCTGCGTGGCGTCGCCTTTTCTCAAGACAACGTCAATGGCCCCGGCGGTCGCCACGTGCGGCACGACGCGCGCGTGCAGCGCGCTCGCCAACTCGTCCAACCGTTCGAGGTCGGTCGGGTCGGCCATCGCTATGTGCAGGCGCTTGCCCTCGCGGCGCAACGGCACGAACTGGTGGCGCACCATCAGGTCAACGGGAATTTCGCCGAGGAGCGCGTAGTCTATGGGCGAGTCGCCGTCCGGCGGGAGAAGGTCAACGTAGGGCAGGCGGTAACGGCGCGCGAGCACCTTCGCCTCGCGCACCTCCGGCGGGTCATTGTCCTCAACAGTGAACGGCGGAGGCAGCGCACCTTCGCGCTTCCCTCGCTCACCCTGCGCGGCTTCGTCGTAAGCCGAAACCGTCTCCGTGTACTCTTCCGACAACTGCTTCATAAAAATTCAGTGATGAGTGATAAGTGATAAGTG
>DATFCB010000484.1:0-9703 GCA_035253525.1 Pyrinomonadaceae bacterium
TTGATTGACCTGGCTAGCTCGTTGCTGGAACTCCTGCCCTCGCCGGAGATTTCCCAGGTTCGCGTTGACGGCTTAGGCGGCGCATATAGAATCTCTGATGAACTGAGGCTCATTAGGGATGAGGAGCCGGATGAGTTGAAAGAGCGCCCCAGAGTTCTCTGGCTCGCCGTATCTCCCCACGACGAGCTTTATACTTTTCGGAAGCGGGCGATAAAGGCGGCCGAAACTCTCGGGATAAATACCACGTTCAACGGCCCTGACTTCTTCCCTCATCTTACTCTAGGCTCCGCCGGCCCAGCCGGCCAGGGCGACTGGACGCTCTGGGATGTGCATACGGTCCCGAAGCGAACAACAATCAACTTGCAACTCCCCACGGATAAGGTGAGGGCATCTAAACTACACCTGAGCGATGTTCCGATACAGCCTGACAGCGTGCATCTTCTACGCGCTTTTCCTGTGTCAAGCTGAGATGCTTTTGCCGCTAAATGAACGGGCGGTTCACCAGGGGAGGCTGCGCAAGTCGGTCGTGCCGTTGGGCCAGACGCGGCCGTCGAAGGGCAGAACCATCACGTTCAGGGGCGAGAGCATGCGGCCGGCGGGCTGTTCGATCTCGACGGGCTCCGCGAGGAGTTGCCAGCCCTGCCGCTCATAGAAAGGCTTCAGGCGGTCAAGGCAGAAGAGGAGCCCGAACTCCACTTTCATCTCGTCGCGCATGAAGGCTTCCGCGTAGCGTAGAGTTTTTTGCGCGTAGCCGCGCCCGTGCAATGCGCCGTTCGTGGCGACGCCGCCGACCCCGCCGACGCGCACGGCCTGCCCCCCTACATCAACCGTGTGGTCAATCAGCCCAACGTGGCTCGCGGCCTGTCCGTCAACGTCCAGGATGATGTGAACGTCCTTTGGCCGCCAGGTGTATTTGCTGTCTTCGACGCCGAAGATGTGTTCGCCCCAGCCGAAAAGCCTCAGACGGTCTTCGTCCGTCAACTCGTTGACGACGCGTATGGTTTCGCTCATTGGCTTTCCTTCACGATGCGCTCGATGAGACGCGCGTCGTCCGGCAGCAGGCCGGACTTCGGCAGGCGCGGCGTCAACGTGGCCCAGTTCTTGTCCATCGCGAAGACCTTGCGAAAGAGCGGCAGCGCTTCCTCGACCCGGTTCATGTTGACGAGGGCGACGGCGTGCCAGTAGATCATCTCCGCGTTGTCGGGCACGAGTTTTTCGGCCGCGCCGTATTCGCGCAGCGCGCCCTCGTTGTCCTTCTTCTCGACGGCCAGGTCGCCCGCGTTCATGTGATTGTAAGCGCGCTGCAAGGTGACAAGCCTGCGCAGTTCTTTCAATGGCTCTGGATGGTCGTCAACCCGCAGGTCGAAGACGCGGTCGAGCCAGGGCTTGCCGGTCGGCTTGCCGTTGACGACGATGAGCGCGGCGGACTGGCGGCCGCGTATGTCGCCGCCCACACCTTGCGCCGCGTCGAGCGCGGCCAGCATGCGCTCGGCCAAATCGCCCTTCGTCGCCTCGAAAGCCTTCGACATCGCGGGCCACACCTTGTCGTTGAGCATCAGGTTGGCCTGCACGGAGTAGTCTTTTCCTACGAAGTGGCCGGCGGCCTGTATGTCGCGGCTCCCCGTCCAGGCGTCCACGCGCCCTTGCGCGTCAATCATCGCCACCTGACGCACGTCGCGCCCCTCGTCGCCGGCCAGGAGCGACTTCAAGGCGTCGGGCGCGCTCCGGCCCATGCGCATCAGGTCCAGGCCGAGCTTGCCGTAGCTGGGGTCAACGAAACTCTGCGTCGCCACCGCGCCCACGCCCGCCTCGATCCACGTCACGGTCGTCCCGACCGAGAACCAGTGCGACTGCACGGCCACGCCCAACTCGCCCGTCGCGGGGTCGCGCGCCACAATCGAAAAAGTGTGGACGGGCCGCAGCGGGCGCGTGCCACGCGCAGCCTGTTGAGACTGCTCCTCCTGCGCGCTCGACTTTGAAGTCGGAAACATCGTCGTAAACAATATCACGACCGCGAACGCAACTATCTCAAGACTTTTTTTCATGCTTCACCTGGCTTTTCGTAGGACTGAAAGTCGCTCGGGCTAATGATGGCAATGTCCTGAAAACTTTTTAGAACAAGCAAATCTTTATCACCTGTAATAAGGCAGTCGCAGTTGCCGGCCGCGGCGGCCGCCAGAACGTTGTTGTCATCGGCGTCCCTACAGACAGGTTCACCAAGTGGGGCGGGTGTGACAACTTCCATTCGCGAGCGCAAGAGCCTCACGACTTCGTCGCCAATTTCTGGCGTGTGTTTGAATTTCTCGATTAGCTTCTCTCGAACCTCACCGAGGATGAACTCCGAAGTCACCAAATCATGATTCCTGACGCAATATTCAAGTAATTGATGACAGAAACCGCGAGCGATAAAGGCGACAAGGAGGACGTTGGTGTCTAGGACGATTCTCACGAAACTTGATCGAATACATCCTGATCGGTGTAAGTTTCAGGCGCTTGCGCCAGCATGTGCTCCCGGAGACTCCTAAATTGCCGGACGAACAGAAAATCTTCGAGAGCCTTTTCGATAAGCTCATTCTGCGATACGCCTTCTTTACGAACGGCATCGTCAAGCGCCGCTTTCGTCTCGTCGGGTAAATTAATAGTTATAGTTTCGCTCATAGGCTTCCCCTCAGGCTTGCGGCTGAGAATATCATAAGCTTAATCACAACTTAAGCGGGAGATATGTCGTGGCAATTCTTAGCAGGTCGTCGATCATGTCGCACGCAAGTCAATGAACGTGCGTTGCCAGAGTTCGAGCGTCAGGAGTTGGAAGACTTGCAGGTTGTAGTCTTCGCGCCCCGAAAGGTTGGCGGCGACGATGCGGCGGACTTCGCGGGGGTCGAAGAGGCCGCGGCGGCGGATGGTCTCTTCGGAGAGTAAGTCTTCGACCATCGGCTTGAGCGGGCCGCGCAGCCAGGAGCGGATGGGTGCGCCGAAGCCTGCCTTCTTGCGCCAGACGACCTCTTTCGGCAAGAGACGCTCGGCCGCGCGTTTCAAGATGTATTTGCGCTTGAGGCCGCGCAGCTTCAGATTGGGCGGCATGCGTGCGGCCAGTTCCACCAGCTCGTAGTTGAGGAACGGCACGCGTACTTCCAGGTTGGCCGCCATAGAAGTCTTGTCGGTCGTCGTCAGGTTCAGACAGGGAAGGAAAGTTTTCAGGTCAACATAGAGCAGTTGGTTGAGCGGGGCGGCGCGGCGTGCGCGCTCGAAGTAGCGACGGTGATGACGGTAGGCGTCGAGGCCGCTTGTGGCCTCGCGCAGCGTGTCCGAGTAGAGGCGCTGTTTCGCTTCGTCCGTGAAATAAGTCCCGTAGCCCAGATAGCGGTTCTCGAAATCGAGCGCGGCGCTCCGGGCAAACTTTTTGGCGTTCCTTAAAGGCGCTGTCAGCTTACCGGGCAGCCCGCCGGGGAGAACGGTCGCCACAGTTTTCATCAGCGGCCTTCTGATTAAGCTCGGGACGGGGTCAAGCGCGCTCGCCAGCCGCATAGCCATCTGGCGCGGGTAGCCCGCGAAGACTTCGTCGCCGCCCATTCCAGACAGCATCACCGTCAACGTCTCGCGCGCCGCACGCGAGACCAGATAACTAGGAATCGCCATGTCAATCGCCGGCTCGTCCATGTGGTAAACGAGTTTCGGCAAAAGCTCGGCCACGTCCGGCTTGAGCATGATCTCGTGGTAATCCGTATCGAGCAGTTCGCCCGTGCGCCTGGCCCAGACCACGTCGTCCGGGATGATGTCGTAGCGCAAGTCCGACGCCTCTATCCCGATGGTGTAGGTCGAGACCTTCCGCCCGCCGCTGTGGTTCTTCATCAACGCGACGATTGAGGACGAATCAATCCCACCCGAAAGGAAGGAACCCAGCGGAACGTCCGCGACCATCTCCATGCGCACGACGCGGTCGAGTGTTTCAAGCACTCGCTCCCGCCACCAATCCTCGCCACGCCCCTCGTCAACTTCGTCGAAGGAAACGTCCCACCACTCGCGCACCTCGATCTCGTTTTTGTGCCAGGTGAGCACGTGCGCCGGCGGGAGCTTGCGAACATTGCGAAAGAGCGTGTGCGGGTCCGGCGTCCAGAGGAAGGTCAGAAACTGGTTGAGCGCTTCCGCGTCGAGCGAGCGCTCGACCATATCGGTCGCCAGGATGGCTTTGACCTCGGAGGCGAAGATGAAAGAAGCGCTCGCGCCGTTCGCGCCCGGCACGCTCGCGTAGTAAAGCGGCTTGATGCCCAGACGGTCGCGCGCGACGGTCAACTTGCGCTCCGCCGCGTCCCAGATGGCGAAGGCGAACATCCCGTTGAGGCGCGGCAAGCACCGCTCGCCCCATTCGAGGAACGCCGCGAGCAGCACCTCCGTATCGGTCCCGGTCCGAAAGCGGTGGCCGCGCGCTTCTAAATCTTTTTTGACTTCGAGGTAGTTATAAATCTCGCCGTTGAAAGTCAGCACGAAGCGCCCGTCTTCCGACAGCATGGGCTGGTGGCCCGCAGCGCTCGTGTCAATAATCGAGAGCCGCCTGTGGCCCAGACACGCGCGCCGCCCTTCGTCGTCAATCTCCCCACTCGTCCACACACCCTCGTCGTCGCGCCCCCGATGCTCTATGCTGTCGAGCATAGGCCGGATGCGCGCCACGGGATTCGTGCTAATGATTCCTGCGATACCGCACATAACAACAGAAGTCAGAATTCAGGAGAAAAGAAAGCCACGGCCCTACACCTCACGCATTCTGACTTCTGTCTTCTGACTCCTGACTCCTGACTCCTGCTTTTCAGATGATTCCCCATTCTTTCAGGACTTTCAGCAGCGGCGGCAGGGGCTCTTGCCACAGCCATTCCACTTTGAGTCGCAAGCCTTCCAGCACGGCGCTGTGAAACTCGCCGTCGGCACCGATGGCGGCCGGGTGATAGCGGTTGTCGTCGCCGAGCAGGTAGAACTCGGCTTCCTTATGCACAGGGTCAATCAGCCAGTACTCGCGCACGCCGCCCTGTTCGTACTCGTAGAACTTATCCACGCGGTCGCGCGAGCGGCTTTCCGTGCTGATGACCTCTATTGCTAAATCAGCCGGGCCGTCCAGGTACATCTCTTTGAGAAGGTCAAGACGGCCGCTCGACACGAAGAGCACGTCGGGCTCTCGCCCGGACGGCCGCGCCGCGAGTCTCATCTGAAAGGGCGCAGAGAACACTACACCCAATTGGCGCGCCTCTACAAAATGACGTAAAAGCGTGGTGAAAAAATCCGCTAAGTCCTGATGCCTCCTTGATACCGGACTCATAAGAAACACCTCCCCGTCAACCCACTCTGCGGGCACATCCTCGTCCGCCTGAGCCAGGAACTCTTCGTAGGTCATCTTCGCCGGGGTGGTTTGGCGAGTGTTCATCTCTTCGTTTTTGATCTCTTGTGACATCGCGGTCCGTCCTCCGAATTCAGCGGCGACCTAATTCTACGCCTTCCGAGGGAATCCGGGCACCTCTTCTCAAGCCTCTGCCGATTGTTTACGCGCCAACGCCTCTTCGATCAACTGGCTGACCCATTCGGCGCGGGCGTCCCACGTGCCGCCTGAGACCGCCGCCTGGCGCGCGTGCGCACGCTCGTCGCCCTCTTCATTGAGCGCGTCTTCGATCAGCCTTAGAAAATCGTCGCGGCTGCGGGCGATGCGCAGCACGTCCTTCATCGGCTCGTATTCCGGCAGCGGCGCGATGACGACCGGCTTACCCGTCGCCAGATACTCGCGCACCTTGATGGCCGAGCCGTAGGAGGTGAAAGCCTGTTCGGTTTCCCAAGGCAGGACGCACACGTCGAAGCCCGCGGCGTAACGTGGCAACTCGTCGTAAGCGACCGCCGGGAGGAAATGCACGTTCGGCAGATTTTCAATCTCCAGGCCGCGCGAGCGGTTGCCGATAAAAACCCAGTGCCACTCGGGGCGCTCCAGGCTCGCGCGTCTGATTAACTCCTGATCTACGAGCCACGGCTCGATGGCCCCGAAGTAGCCCATGCGCGGTCGAGGAATACGCGCGACCTCCTGTGCCACTTCCAACTCGCCCGTCCCGACCCTGGCCCAGTGGTCGAAATCCACGCCCTGCTCCAACAGGTGAGAGCGCTCGCGGGCGCGCGTCGCCTCCATCAGCAGCTTGCGCCCCGAATAGAGAATGATGTCGGCCGCGTCCAGCGCGCGCTCGTGCAGGCGGCGGATTGTCTGTGGGTCAGTCGCGTGATCCATCGTGTTCGCGTCGTACTTGTCCGACACCTGGTAGACGACCAGCGACTCATGAAGACGCCCGATCATCTCGACGGCGGTCGGGATGGCTATCCACAGGATGGGACTTGAGAGGCCGCGGCTGCGTGCCAGCGCGCCGATTTGCGCGCGCAGCATGTGGCGGTTGGCGGCGCGCGCCGCGCGGCTGCCGAAGAAGGGGAGCGCCGCCGGGCTGACGACCGTGATGCCCTCGGGTGTCGTGCGCGCCAGCTTCGCGTAACTCTTCAGCTTGCGCGCGACTCTCGGCAGCAAGTCCTTGTTCGCGAGCGACGCCAGCCCCATCGAAATCGAGTTGACGAAGATGACCCGGTTCCCCGCCCGCGCGAACCGCTTCATCAAATGGTTCTTCGAGTGCGGGTGGTGATACCACCAGTCCTCGCCGCCGAAGCAGATGATGGATTTTCCTGAGAAAATAAGCAGCTCCCCGCGTTTTTGAAGATGGTTTTGACCCTGATTGGGCCTCTTTTAAGCCCTTGAGGTACTCAAAGCTACTCGCAGAATACTACCATGTCGGAGTCGGCGGCCGCAGAGGCCAGGAGTCGCGCTTCTTCGCTTTTCAGGTTCTGGATTTTATCTGCTTACGGTGGCCTCGGTTGCGCAATCGCTTCCCGGCGGGTATACTGCGAAGCAATCAGGGCGGTTGGTGAATCCTTCCGCTCAGAGCGGTTGACGGGGTGAGGACGTTGACCGCACACATGAACAGGCGCGACGGCTCCCAAAGGCTGGCGCGCCTGTTTGCTTTTGCCCGCTGTTTGCTTTTGCCCGCGATACTGGCGGCGCTCGCGGGCCGCGTGGTAAAGTTGAGCGCGTCGGAAATTTTCCCGCGGGGAGTTAGGAAACTTGAAATTCGGCGTCATCGTCTTCCCAGGCTCAAATTGCGATCACGACGCTTACCACGTGATCTCCAAGCACGTCGGCCAGCCCGTTGATTTCATCTGGCACCGCGACACGGACCTCAGTTCCTACGACGCGGTCATCATCCCCGGCGGCTTCTCCTACGGCGACTACCTGCGCGCAGGGGCACTCGCGCGCTTCTCGCCCGTGATGTCTTCCGTCAAAGAGATGGCCGCGCGCGGCCGCCTCGTCCTCGGCATCTGCAACGGCTTCCAGATTCTCTGCGAGGCCGGCCTTTTGCCCGGCGCGCTGATACGCAACCGCGACCTGCACTTCATCTGCGACCACGTCCGCATCCGCGTCGAGACGACCGAGACTCCCTTTACGAACCGTCTGAAGGCCGGGAGCGTGCTCAGCGTGCCCATCGCGCACGCCGAAGGCAACTACGTCTGCGACGACGCGACGCTCGAAGAACTCGTGCGCGAGGACCGCGTCATCTTCCGCTACTGCGACGAGCGCGGTGAAGTGACAGAAGAAGCTAACCCGAACGGCTCGCGCGACAACATCGCGGGCATCTGCAACCGCGAGCGCAACGTGCTCGGCCTGATGCCGCACCCGGAGCGCGCCTGCGAAGACCTACTCGGCTCGTCGGACGGGAGCGGCGTCTTCAGCTCGCTCGCCGCCACGCTGGCCGCCACGGCCGCCGCGTACTGAATCGAAGAGATTTCCCGAATCATGATGGACGAAAGAAGAGAAGAGGAGCGAAAGACCGTCTCGCTCGAAGTCCGCTGGGAGGGCGGCTCGGGCCGCCACTCGGCGCGCGTCAGCGACTTGAGCCTGGGGGGCTGCTACCTGGACACGCTCGGGCAGGCGGAGGTCGGCGAAGTCGTCGGCCTGGAAATCAAGATGCCCTCGGGCGAGTGGCTCCCTTTGCGCGGCACCGTCGCCTTCCACCAGCCTGGCCTCGGCTTCAGCATCTGCTTCACCTTCATGACCGACGAGGAGCAGTACCAGCTCACTCAATTAATCAACTCCTGAATTGATTAATACCCGTTTCAACACTCAAGCCACTCGTTCACTCAACCCCTTTGCGTCTTTGCGCCTCCAGCGTGAGACAGTTTTTTCACGCAAAGGCGCAAAGACGCAAAGGAGAAGAAGGTTTTGAAACTCGACCTTGATTCGAGGCGACGACGAAGGCGAGAGGACGCTCCTCCTGAATCTTCTTTCACGCACGCGCGCCTGCCGAAACCCGAGACGGACGAAATTCTCTCCTGGGAAGAGGTCAGCCGTACGCACCCCGTGCGCAACGGCGTCTACCAGCGCGACGGCCGCCTGGTCTCGCTGCTCACGGACTTCGGCCGCATCAATCCCTGTTACCCGGACCACCTGGGCGAGTCCGAGGATACGCTCTATTACACAGGCAACGGCCGCCGCGGCGACCAGTATCTGAATCCAGGCAACCGCGCCCTGCTCGCGGCCGTCGAGAGCGGACACTGTGTGCCGCTCTTCAACAAGCTGGCGGTCGGCCGCTGGCAGCACATGGGCTTCTGGCGCGTCACGTCGGGCCGCCAACTCTTCGACGAGCGCGAGAACCGCATGCTCTGGCAGTTCACGCTCCAAAGAGTCCGAAGTCCACAGTCGCAGAACTAAAATCCGATTCCCTTCGTTTTGACTTTAGAGCTTGGACTTTGGACTTTGGACTCTGCTATCTTCCCGGCACAACCCGAAAGGAGTTTTAGAAGAAATGAAGAATCGCAGTTTTGTCGTCATAGCTCTCTCCCTGCTTCTCGTCGCATCTGCAATCACGCTCGCTTCCGCAAACCCAGGCGGCATCGGCATCGGCCAGCCGGTCGCGGACTTTAAGCTGCCCGACGCCGAAGGCCGCGAGCGCTCGCTCGCGTCTTTGAAGGGCGAGAATGGCACAGTCCTCATCTTCGTCTCGACGCAGTGCCCGATGGTCAAGGCTTACGCCGAGCGCATAGAGAAATTGGCACAGGACTACCGCGCCAAAGGCGTCAACGTCGTCGGCATCAACTCCAACGTGGCCGAAACCACTGACGGCATCAAGGCCCAGATCAAGAACGAGAGCTTCTCGTTCGTCATCCTGAAGGATAAGGGCAGCAAGGTTGCCGACATGCTCGGCGCGGAGCGCACGCCCGAAGTCTTCTTCCTCGACGCCTCGAACAAGCTCGTCTACCACGGGCGCATCGACAACCACAGGGATTTGGCACAAGTGCAGACGAGCGACCTGCGCAACGCGATTGACGAAACGCTCGCGGGCAAGCCTGTCTCGAAGGCGGAAGCCGCCGCCTTTGGCTGCACGATCAAGCGCGGGTAGAGAGGGTTTTGATGAAAAGTAACGCTCTGCTCACGCTCGTGCTCAGCATTGCGGCCCTCGTCGCAACGCCGACCGCGACGCCGTCGCAGAAAAGCGGGGGAGGCTCTTCCGCCTCGTCGTCGTCGGCGAGCGAAGTCTCCGTGCGTGAGATTGACCTCGACGGCCTCAAAAGATTGATCGGGCGGGACGGCGGCGGCAGCGGCGCGCGCGCCTCCCGCCCGCTGCTCGTCAACTTCTGGGCGACG
>DATFCB010000485.1:0-3679 GCA_035253525.1 Pyrinomonadaceae bacterium
GGGCGCGACCCCATAAAAAGTTTGTGCCCCCGCGTGACGGTCCGGGCGCGCGCCTAGCCGTCCAAAGGGTCAGCGGGCCAGGCGTGGCGCGGGTAACGGCGGGAGAGTTCGCGGCGCACCTGCGGGTAGTGGCGCGACCAGAAGCCCGCGAGGTCGGTCGTGACCTGTACGGGGCGCTGGCTCGGGGCGAGCAGGTGCAGTACGAGCGGCACGCGCCCGCCTGCGATTTTCGGGCCTTCGCGCATCCCGAAGAAATCCTGAAGACGCGAAGCGACCCAGGGGTCGCGCCCGCGCTCGTAATACACGCGCGCCTGCCGACCACGTTTCAGTGTCACACGCTCCGGGGCCATCGTCGCCAGCAGCCGCGACTGTTCCGGCGTCAGACCTCGCCGCAGCACCTCAACGAGTCCGCCCGCGCGCGCCGCCTCGCGCAACTCCGCGAAGCTACGCAAGCCCTCGCACAATTGGGCCAGAGCGTCATTGACGCTCTCCTCGTCCAGTTCCGGGAAATTGGCTTCGGGGAACGTCTTGCGCAGGAACTCCACGCGCGCAAGGAAACGCTCTATCTCTTCCGGGTCGGCGAAGGCGCGCACGCCCGCCGCGAGCGCGGCTTCGGCCAGCACGGCCGCCGTTTCGACGCCCGCGACCTCGCCCGCGCGCGACTCGTCAAGCACCAGTTCCTCGTAGAGCAGCCGGCGCACGACCTCTACGCGCAACGCCTCGCGGTCCCAGACCACTTCCGTGCTCTCGCTGATTTGGTCCGTAAAAAGGTCTAACAGCCAGTCGGGCTCTATGGCGCTCGCTAACCGCACGATTGCTTCGCCCGCGCCGCGCCTCCCTCCCGGCCTCCCGCCAATTGAGCGCTCGCCTGCGTCAACCGCGACCATGAACTCCGCGCGCCTGACGACGCTCTCGGGCGCGAGCCGTGCGGAGCCGCCGCCCGCGAGTAAAACTTCCGCGCCCGCTTCTTCACGTTGATTGACAAGCGTGCGACGACGCGCCACGCGGTCTGGATAACCCGCCAGAATCGAGATTAAGAGTTCCGACTCTTCCGCCGGGGAGAGTTCAGTCCTCTGACCTCTCTTCCCTTCGCCCCCGACAATCCGCCGCAGTTGTTTGCTCACGCGGTCCACGCGCCTGACAGCGCCCGCGTCCAGGCCCAACTCGCTCAAGCGCCGTGACGAGAAGCCCGCGTCTTCGGCCTCCGTAAAGAGGTCGTAAAGCTCCAGCAAATCCGACGGGCTGTGCGAGCGCGCGATTCTGTGCCGCTCACGTTCACCAGCGCCGAGCAGGACGCGGCCCGCCGCGCGCACGTCGCGCTCGCTGATGAGCGCCGCGACGATTGCCGCCGCCTGCCCTACATTGCGCGCCTCCGCCTCCACGACCACGCGCGCGAGCCTCGGGTGGAGCGGATACCGCAGCATGCGTCTTCCGTTCTTCGTCACGCGGCCATCGGCGTCGAGCGCGCCGAGTCTTCTCAGCAGCGTTTCGGCCGCATCGAGCGCAGTCTGAGTCGGGGCTTCAAACCAGTCAAAGCTACTGAGGTCGCGCAACCCCGCCGCGTGCAGTTCGAGCGCGGCTTCGGCCAAATCCAGGCGACGAATTTCGGGCGTCTCGTGCGCGGGTCGCGCGGCGAAATCCTGCGCCGTGTAGAGGCGCAGGCAGCGGCCCGGTCGCGTGCGGCCCGCGCGGCCCGCGCGCTGTGCGGCGGAGGCGCGGCTCGTGCGCGTCATCGTAAGCGTCGGCAGCCCGGACCAGGGCGAGTGGCCCGCGACGCGCACCAGCCCCGAATCAACGACCGCGACCACGCCCTCTATCGTGACCGAAGTCTCGGCCACGTTGGTCGAGAGAATTACCTTGCGCTGTGCCTGCGGCCGCACGGCGCGCTCCTGCTCGGCCACGGGCAACTCGCCGTGCAGCGGCAGCACGAGCAGATTTTCTTCGGCGGCCAGCGAAGCGCAAGCCTCCGCGCAACGTCTTATCTCCGCCGCCCCCGGCAGGAAGACGAGCACGTCGCCTTTCAATTTTTCGTCCAGCAATCTTCTGACAGCGCCCGTGACCTGCTCCTCAAGCGGGCGCTCGTCCGGGCGCGCGAGGTGTTCCACCGCTACCTCGAAGCGCCTGCCTTCCGAGCTGAGGACAGGACAATGGCCCAGAAACTCCGCGACCGGCGCGGCTTCGAGCGTCGCGGACATGGCGACGACTTTCAGGTCCGGGCGCTCCGATAACTGCAAGCGCCGCACGAGCGCGAGCGCTATGTCCGCCTGCAAGTGGCGCTCGTGAAATTCGTCGAGCACCACACAGCCAACGCCTTTCAACCACGGGTCTGAGAGCAGACGCCTCGTGAAGACTCCTTCGGTGACGAAGCGCAGGCGCGTGCCCGGCCCGGAGACATCCTCGAAGCGCACCTGGTAGCCGACGCTCGCGCCCACGGCCTCGCCGCGCTCTTCGGCCACGCGCCGCGCCGAGAGCGTGGCCGCGATGCGGCGCGGCTCAAGAACCCACACTTCCCCGCTGCCCGCGAGCCCCGCGTCGAGCAGCGCCGGCGGGACGCGCGTCGTTTTGCCTGCGCCCGGCGGTGCCTCTATGACGACGCCCCGCGAGGAGCGCAAACTCTGGATGATTTCCGGCAGGAGAGAATCAATCGGCAGCACGATTAAAAGCAGTGATAAGTGATGAGTGATAAGTGATAAGTAAAAGAGAGATAGTTTTTACTTATCACTCATCACTTATCACTTATCACTTATCCTGGCCTGTGAAGCAACTCTGAGGCTCCGCGAAGGCGGGCGCGGGGACCATTACGTTGTGGCGGACCTCCGTCAACTGAATCTTTATTTCGAGGCCCATCATTGGCACAGTCTGTAGAAACGGGACTTTCACGTCGCCCACCTGCCTGTAGTCACCGTACTTCGTCCCGTCGCCGTAAACCAGCAAGCCCGTCTGCGCGTCGAAGTGCATCTCGTCGCGCTGGCCGTTCGGGGCGACGACTTCCAGAATCTCCACCTTGCCGCGCTCCGTGTCAATCGCCCCCTTGTAAATCATCTCCGAGTATAGTTGCCTGTACTTCGTGATCTTGTGGAAATCGAGGTCGCGCTTCAAGCCCTGTAGCAACGGCTCTGGGTATTCGTAAAAGCCCATCAAAGAGTCCTGCATCCAACCGCGCTCGCCGTCGAAGACGAACTTCTTCAGGCCCATGTTGGGCACGTCAATCTCCAGGCTTCTTTTGTAAGGAGCCTGTTCGTAGATGACGACCTTCCCGGTCAAATTCTGAAAAGGGTAGGTGCAGACGCCTGTGGAGACGCGGCTCGTCAATCGTTCGAGCGCAGGGCGTCCGCCGAGCGCATTGATGTAGCGCTCCATGACCTGCTCCGCCTCCGGCGTGGATTTGAAGACGGGGGTGGGCGCTGGCTTGGGCGCGCTTTCGATCATTTTCGGCGGCGGGGGCGGGGTCGCCGCTATCGCCCCGAGCACACTCGCGGTGACTGGGCCAGAAAGCCACCCGCCGTTCTGCTCCTCTCCTTCGCCCAGCTTGACTTGCCTGACGGCCTCTTGAAGCTGCCCGTCCTCGCCTTTGAGAAGCGCGTCGCGCGAGAGGCGCGCTTCCACGTCCGGCGTCACGCCGTTGCCTTCGAGCGTCGCGCCGTCGGACGTTTTAAAACCGGCCCGCGCGTATTCGAAG
>DATFCB010000486.1:0-7189 GCA_035253525.1 Pyrinomonadaceae bacterium
CTTCGAGCCTTCGCATTTCGGCGGCGGGCTGCCGCAGATTATCCCGCACACCGTCGAAGCGGGCGCGTCCTTTTGCATCGGGCGCGAGTTGCGCATCACGCCGCTCGAAGTGATACACGGGCGGCTGCCCGTCATGGCTTACCGCTTCAACGACTTCGCCTACGCGACGGACCTGAGCGAGATTCCGCCCGCGACCATTGAAGGCATGCGCGGCCTCGACGTGCTCGTGCTCGACTGCCTGCGCTTCAAGCCGCACCCGACGCACCTCTGGCTCGAACGCGCGCTCGAATACATCTCGGAGATCAAGCCGCGCCGCGCCTACCTGACGCACCTCGCGCATGACGTGCTACACGCCCGCGACTCCGCCAAGCTGCCCGACGGCGTCGAGTTCGCTTACGATGGATTGGAGGTAAGGGATGAGGGATGAGGGATGAGGGATGAAATAAAAGCTCTTGTCTTTCCTTCATCCCTCATCCCTCATCCCTCATCCCTCATTTGATGAGACTCTTTCACGGCACGGATAACGCTGGCATAGCGCGGCCGACGGTGCTCACGTTGGGCGTCTTCGACGGGCTGCACCTGGGCCACCAACTTATTATGCGGACGGTGGTCGAGCGGGCGCGCGAGTTGCGCGCCGTGCCGACCGTAATCACGTTCGACCCGCACCCGCGCGCCGTGCTTCATCCAGAGTCCGCCCCGCCGCTGTTGCAAACCTTCGACCAGAAGATCGAAGCCTTCGGCGTGCTGGGCATCGAGCAATCAATCGTCGTCCGCTTCAACAGGGCTTTCGCCGAGATCGAGGCGGAGGACTTCCTGCGCGACGTGGTGCGCGACCGGCTGCACGCGTTGGAGGTTTACCTGGGGCGCGGCTTTGCCTTCGGCCGCAACCGCGAGGGCAACATAGGGCTTCTGAGAAAGGTGAGCGAGCAGTTGGGTTTTCACGCCGACGAAGTTCCTGAGGTGCGCCTGCGCGGGCAGCGCATCAGCTCCAGCCGCGTCCGCCAGATGCTGGCCGGAGGGCGCGTAAATCTGGCGCGGCGTATGCTGGGGCGGCCTTACGGCGTCGAGGGCCGCGTCGTCCGGGGCGAGGAGCGCGGGCGCACACTCGGCTTTCCCACCGCCAACCTGCGCCCGCAGAACCGCGTCATTCCCAGAGGCGGCGTCTACGTGACGGCGACTCTCATCGAGGGCGTCTGGCGGCGCAGCGTGACCAACGTCGGCACGCGCCCCACGTTCGCGGGCGGCGCGACCGACACCTCAATCGAGACCTACGTGATGGACTGGGAGGGCGACCTCTACGGCGATGTCGTGCGCGTGCGTTTCCTCCACCGCTTGCGCGACGAGCAAAAGTTTGCTTCCATTGAAGAATTGAAAAACCAGATCGCGCACGACCGCGACCGCGCCTCCAGGTATTTCGAGCGCGGCGGCGTGCGCCGGACGTTGGCGATAGTCTAGGTTTCAGGTTTCAAGTTTCAGGTTTCAAGTTAAAACAGAGAACCTGAAACCTGAGACTTGAAACCTGAAACTTTATGGCGACTAAAGAGCAGGATAAATTGGCACGGCGCGCAGCGGCCCCGCAGGGCGGCAACGGCAGCGCCGCGCCCGAGAGTCGCGGCCCGCTGGCGAAGCAGCCTCTGCGCGCTTTGGAGATCGCGCGCGAACGCGGGGCGGGGTTCAAGGAAGAAGACCCCCTCATCATCATTCCGGGAACGCACGCGCATATCCTCAAAGACAACGAAGCCATCAGCGCGCGCGGCTGGCGCGGCTGGCGGCGAGTCCTTCAGGTGGCGCGCGTCCTCGGCCTGCTCTCGCTCTACCTTTACCTGGACAGCTACGACATACGCGCCACCTTCAACGAGCGCTTCGCCAAGCGGAAGCGTGAAGAGGCGCGGGCGCGCGGGCGCGTGGCACAGTTTCAGGAGTGGACGCGCAACATTGACCGCCGCATTTTGGACCGGCTGATTCGCGTGACGCGGTTCTTCGTCTTCCGCGGCGGCAAGGAAGGCTCCGGCCGCAAAGAGGCGCGGCTCGAAAAGCAGGCGCTCTGGCTCAAAGAGAGCCTCATCCGCCTGGGGCCGACCTTCATCAAGATCGGGCAGTCGCTCGCCACGCGCGGCGACCTCCTGCCCCTCTCTTACGTCAAGGAACTGGTCAAGCTGCAAGACCAGGTCCCGCCTTTCCCGAACGCGGAGGCGCGCGCGCGCGTCGAGATGGAACTGGGACGCCGTGTGCAGGAGGCTTACGCCGCGTTTGACACGGAGCCGATTGCCGCCGCCTCGCTCGGGCAGGTCTACCGTGCGCAGTTGCACACGGGCGAAGAGGTCGCCGTCAAGGTCCAAAGGCCCGGCCTCGCCGAAGTCATCGGCTTCGACATCGCGGTGCTGCGCCGCCTGACGCAGGTCATGCGCCGCTTCCCGCAGATGAACGAGAACGCCGACTGGGAAGGCATGCTGCGCGAGTTCTCCGAGACCATCACCGAAGAGATGGACTACGTGCAGGAGGGGCGCAACGCGGACCTCTTCCGCGAGAATTTCAAGAAGTGGCAGACCATACACGTCCCGCGCATACACTGGTCGCACACCACCTCGCGCGTCCTGACGATGGAGTTCATCCGCGGCACGAAGGTCGTTGACATAGAGCAGCTCAAGGTCAAACGCTTCTCGCCCGTCAAGGTCAACCGCCTGCTGGTCCGCACCTACTTGAAGCAGCTTCTCGAAGACGGCTTCTTCCACGCGGACCCGCACCCCGGAAATTTGCTGGTGATGGACAACGGCCGGCTGGCGTTCTTCGACTTCGGGATGACGGGCAAGATCACGCCGCGCCTACAGTCCTTGATGATCAACGCCTTCTTCCACGTCGTCAGCCGCGACGTGCAAGGATTGGCACAGGACTTAATCAACCTGGATTTCCTAAAACCCGGCGTTGACCCGGAGCAGATACGCCCGGTCGTCGAAGGACTCTTCCAGCACTATCTGAATCTCAAGCTGGGCGAGGTCAACTTCAAAGAGCTGACGTATGATCTGGCCGACGTGATGTACGAGTACCCGTTTCGGCTACCCGGCAACTTCACCTACATCATCCGCGCGCTGATGACGCTCGAAGGCATAGGCATCGTCACGGACCCCGAGTTCAGCTTCTTCGACACGGCCAAGCCCTACGCCAAGGAGTTCATGCTCAAGCGCGAGGGCAAGCTCTTCCGCAAGCTCCTCGTGGACAAACTGCTCGGCCGCGACACCGAAGGCCGCATCGAGTGGGGCAAGATGTGGAAGCTCGCCAAGATGGCCGCGAAGATGTACCTCGAAAAGTAGGATTCTTCGGGGCGTGGCGGCTTTATTCCCTTATTTTCTATCGGGGTATGAAACGAAGTAGTCGTAGATCGTGCGGGCGATCTCGGCAATCGCGCGCTCGCGTTCGGGCTGCTCTTTGGGGGAGGCTTTGACGAAGACGGCGATGGCGAGGTGGCCCGCGCCGTCGGGCAGGGTGATGAGGCCCACGTCGTTGGTCGTCCCTCCCATCGAGCCGGTCTTGTGCGCGACGATTGTGTCGGCGGGGAGCAAGCCTTTCAGTCGCGCCGGGCCGGTCGGCGTCTCGGTCATGATGCGCAGGACGCGCTCGACGTTGGCGGGCGTCGTGAGCACTTCGCGGCGGTGAAGGCGCACCAGCAGAGCCACCATCGCGTCGGGCGAAGAGGTGTCGCGCGGGTCTGAGGCGTAGCGGCGTGCGGCGGCCTCGCGCTCGGCCTGCGTGATGTTGCGGTTCAACCTCTCGAACATCGCGAGCGTCCACTGGCTCTCGGGCGGGTACTCGCGCACGCCTCTGTGGTCCATAATCAACTGACCCTCTGGCCGGTTGATGTCAATGTCCTTGATGCCGAGTTCGCGCAGCCGCGCGGTGACGGCCGCGGGGCCGCCCGCGAGCCTGAGCAGCGTGTCGCTCGCCGTGTTGTCGCTCTCGCCGAGCATCAGTTCGAGCAGCCTTCCGACAGTGAACGTGACGGGCGTGTTGTTCGCCATCTCGGCGATGGGGCTGTGGCCGATGCGGAAGTCGAACTCCCCAAGTTTGATTACATCGTCCAGGCTCAGCTCGCCGCGCTCGACGCGTTGGAGCAGTCTGAGGGCGATGGGGAATTTGTAGACGCTCGCCATGGGGAAGCGCTCGCCGCCGTTGAAAGAGACGCGTCTGCCCGTCTCTATGTGAATTGCGGAGACGCCGAGCGTCCCGCCGGAAAGCCCTGCGAGCCGCGCGACTGCGCGCTCAAGGTTCCGCGTGGCGTCTGGCGACGGAGACTCCTGCGCGCTCGCCGCTTGAGCGCTTGCTCGCGGGGTGGGCTGAGTCGTCTGCGCCGCGAGCAGGACCGCCAACCAGAGCAGTGAGGCCAGGAGCGACAAGGCCGCGCGCTTCTTCATCATCAACATTCAACCTTTCGGCACGGATTCTAAAAAGACTCAGTGGCAGTCATAGAGATACTTTGAAACGGGGTCGGACGCAAAAGAGCAGACCACATCGCATGACTGAGGGAAGCCACACCAAAGCAGCCCACCGCTATTGCGTTGCCGTCTGAATCGTCACGCGCGACGGGAAGCGCTTCGAGCGGAAGACGCGCTGCGTGGCCGGTCTGTAGTCTGCGTCTTTCGCCAGGTAAATGTTCGGGACGAACTTTTGCGGGTTGCGGTCGTAGAGCGGGAACCAGGTGCTCTGAACCTGGACCATGATTTTGTGCCCCTTGAGAAAGCGGTGGTCTGAGGTGTGCAGGTCAATCACGTACTCGTTGACCTCGTCGGGCTTGACCGGCTCGGGCCGCTCGAAGCTCTTGCGGAAGCGGCCGCGCAGGATTTCGTTGGCGACCATCAACTGGTAGCCACCCATCTTCACGTCCTTCGGATACTCTTCCGGGTAAACGTCAATCAACTTCACCACCCAGTCGCTGTCCGTCCCCGAGGTCGAAGCGAAGAGATGCGCGACGATGTTGCCCGAAAGCACCACGTCTTCCGTTAACGTCTCGGTCTCCCACGAGAGCACGTCCGGGCGACGATGAACGAAGCGCTGGTCTTCGAGGAGCCAAGTGTACCAGCGCGAGCCGCCCTTCGCAGACGGGTTGTAAGTCGGCTCGACGGGGCGCGGCCTGTAGGGGACAGGGTGGGCCGGGTCTGAGACGTAAGCATCAAATTCTTTTGGGCCGTCTTGCCGTGGAGGATCGAAGGAGAGTTGCCCGTCGTGCTGGAAATATAGATTGCGCTCAGCGGTCGCCGAGCGCGGCGGCCAGGCGTCGTAAGACATCCACTTGTTAGCCCCGGTCTGGAAAGTGATTGCCTCCGGCTGACTCCAACCACCCTCGTCCTTCAAAAAGTGCGCGAACCACGGCGAGAGAATCTTCTCGCGGTAATGCCTGCTCGTGGCGCTCTCGAAATTGATGTTGCCCAGTTTGTCGCCTTCCCTGCGGTCCCAGCCGCCGTGATTCCAGGGGCCGACGACCAGGTAGTTGAGGTGATTCGCGTCCTGCTTTTCCAGCACTTCATAAGCCTTGACGGGGCCGTAGAAATCTTCCTGGTCCCACCAGCCCGCGACGTGCATGATCGGAACAAGCGGGCGCTTCAAATGTGGGGACAAAGACATGTTCTGCCAGAACTCGTCGTAGTTCGGGTGCTGAACGAAGTTGTTCCAGGTGGGCAGTCGCCCGTGAAAATATTTCGCGTCGGCGTTCGCAATCGCGCCCAGCTTCAGATACCAGTCATAGGTGTCATAGAGGTCGAACTTGAACTGCTCGTTCTCCTTCGAGGACTCCAGTTGATACGCGTACTCGAAGCCGTAGCTCAGGCGGAACGCGCCGTTGTGAAAAAAATCGTCGCCGAGAAAGAGGTCGGCAGGGGTGGCCTGCTCCGACACGGCTTTCAAGGCCGGGTGCGGCTCAAGCGTCGCCATCACGGCCAGCAGGGCGTCATAAGAACCTCCGGTCATCCCGACGCGCCCGTTATTGCGCGGGACGTTTTTCACCATCCAATCAATCGTGTCATAAGCGTCCGTGCCCTCGTCAATGGCTTTCGGGTCGGGCGACGAGCGGGGCGGGCGGTCCATGACGAACTGGCCTTCGGATTTGAAACGCCCGCGAATGTCCTGGAAGGCGAAGATGTAACCCTCTTCGGCCAACTTACTCAGAGAGCCGTTGATGGAGCGCTCACCCCAGCCCGTGACGCCGTAGGGCGTGCGCAGAAAGATGATGGGCAGCGGCGCTGTCGCCGTCTTCGGCGTGAAGATTTCCGTGTAGAGCCGCGCGCCGTCGCGCATCACAATCATCTTTTCGGTCTTCTCAAAGCTTTGCGCCAGGGCGGGCGTCGGCGAAGGAGTGGGCGCGGGAGTCGTCTGGGCCAGAAGCGGCGAGGCGGCAAAGAGGAGGACAACCACAGGCGCGAGCCGCAGCGTCACGCGCTTCAAAATTCTGTTGTTCATGAATACTCCTGGATAGGCTGGTTCGACGACATGGCGTTGAAAGTAATATAGCAATCAGAGCTTGCAAATTTTATTGACAAATTGGTCCGGCGGGAATATAGTGCGCCCGTTCTAATCCCATTGTCCTTAACCCGTTACTTTCCTAACTAACAAAGTTTTCATCACCCGACGTCCTAAGGTCCCACGGTAACTTAATCTCAGACGAGCATTACCTTACGAACCCGGGAAACACATCATCTCTTTTCACGGAAGCCGATTTCGGAGTCCCCTCCTGGAGTGTGCTTATGATGAACAAAACGAATCGGGCGCGCAAGCCTGTATTTCTGCTGTGTGTGATAGCAGTCTCCGCCCTGTTGGTTACTCAACTCACTTCGTGTAAGACGACCAGCGACAATCAGGCGAACTCCAGTCCGACGCCGAGCGCTGCGGCCACACCGGCCGCCTCGGGCGTGACCAACGCGCAGGGGATCAGTTACGTGCCGGTCAATCAATCCATGTACGTGGATTCGGCCGTCATCGGAAAATGGTCCCAGGACTTCAACGACAAGGCCATCGAAGAGCACGCCTGGCAGGTTTGGGCGGCAATCAATGCGGACTCCGGCCAGAAGGATAACGGGGTGGCGCTCCCCGTCTGGGAAACCTGGTTCAGCGAGTTCGAGGTCTTTTGTGTTGAGCCGCTGCCGCCGCCCACTCCCACGCCCGCCCCCAGTCCGGCCTCAGGTAAAGTTGCGGCCTCCAATTTCGA
>DATFCB010000487.1:0-3896 GCA_035253525.1 Pyrinomonadaceae bacterium
GCGCGCGAAACTCAGTCCAGCGACCGTTCGAGCTGATCTTGTCGAAGGTGAGTTGCAGCTCCGAACTGCCTTTGACCTTCCCCGCGCGCTTGACGCGCGAGACGTGGCCTTCGAGCATGGCCCCCTGATATTCGGGAGGCCCGACGACGCGCGCCTCGAAGCGGTCGCCCTTCTGAGTCGCGTCGGTCGAGAGGTTCGTCAAAAGCTCTACACGCATTTCTGTGCCAGCCGGGATGAAAGACACGTTCGACGTGTTCACGGGTCCGTTGATGGGGCCTGTACTCGTGCTCGTGCTCGTGCCCGTCGAAGACGAGAGCGTGGGGTCATCCGGGTCGCTGCTCGTCGGGCCTTGCGGGTCAACGGTGCCGCGCCGCGAGATGTTTGCCGGGATGGTCGAATCGAATCCGCGCCGGTCGAAGCCCGCGTCGTAGCCGACCTCGAAGCCCTGCTGATAGCCGTCGCGGTAATCTTCGAGCGAGCCGTAGGAGGAGACGTAAGCGCGGTCGGCGCGCTGGTAGTCGTCCTCGTCCCTGTAATCGCGCGCGGCGCGGTCGGCCGAGTCGCGGTATCCGGCCTGGTAGCCGTCCGAATAGCCCGTACGGTAGCCGCGCTCAAGAGCGCCGACCGCCTGGGCGACGGCGAAAGCAGGCACGGCCACGAGCGCGAAGAACAGCGCGACGGGCAGGATGCGTGTCGGATTTCTCATTCTTAGTACCTTTCTCAAGAACTGAATTTCTCGGCCGGTGCTTTGACCGAAGGCTATGAAAAACTCCGGCGGCCAGATGGTATCACTCAATCACAAGCTGCAACAAACTTTACCCGGCTTGACGCTCGCCGCGCACGCGACCTAGACTCGAACCGCTGCGCCAACCACATCAGATGCGCGGCAAGCCGCCGCAGGTTGGGTGGGGAAAGTTTCAAGTTCCAGGTTTCAAGTTAGAGACGAAGAACCTGAAACCTGAAACTTGAAACCTGAAACTTAATGCCTATGATTCGCAGAGTTTATCTGGACAACAGCGCGACGACGCCGGTTGACACGCGCGTGGTCGCGGCGATGCTCCCGTACCTGACGGAGAAATACGGCAACGCGTCGAGCGTGCATCACTTCGGGCAGGAGGCGCGCGGGGCCGTGGACCGCGCGCGGCGCGAGGTGGCGGCGCTCGTCGGCGCGCGCCCTAACGAGGTTGTCTTTCTCTCCGGCGGGACGGAGGCCAACAACCTTGCGATTCGCGGCGTCTGCGAAGCCTTCGAGCACAAGGGCCGCCACATCATCACCTCCGAGATAGAGCACTCCTCCGTGCGCGGCATCTGCGACGCGATGGAGAAGAAGGGATGGGAGGTCACGCGTCTCCCGGTCTACGAGGACGGCATCGTCCGCACGGAAGACGTGCGCGCCGCGCTCAGGCCCGACACGGTAATCATCACGGTGATGCTCGCCAACAACGAGATCGGGACGATTCAGCCCATCGAAGAGATAGGCGCGCTCGTGCGCGAAGAACGCGCGAAAGGAAACCGCCACCTGTGGCTGCACACGGACGCCGTGCAGGCCGCGGGGCGAATGCCTGTTGATGTCGAAGCGCTCGGCTGTGATCTGCTCTCTATGTCCGCGCACAAGCTTTACGCGCCGAAGGGGACGGGCGCGCTCTTCGTCAGGCGCGGCGTGCGCCTTGTCACGCAGAACGTAGGGGGACACCAGGAGCGTGAGCGGCGCGCAGGCACGGAATCCGTCTTCGGCATCGTCGCCTTCGGCGAGGCCGCGCGCCTGGCCCGCGAAGAGTTGGACGAGCGCACAACGCATCTACGGACTTTGCGCGACCGCTTCGAGGCCGGGATTGAGGAGCGCGTCCAAGAGATAGTTTTTAACGGCAACCGCGAGCGTCGCCTGCCGCACCTCTCTAACATCTCCTTCCGCTACGTAGAGGGCGAGGGATTGCTCATCAACCTTGACTTGCAGGGCGTGGCCGTCTCGACCGGCTCGGCCTGCTCTTCGGGCTCGCTTGAGCCTTCGCCCGTCATACGCGCCATCGGCCGCGACGACGAACTGGCGCGCGGCTCCATACGCTTCAGCTTTGGCAAGGACAACACGATTGACGACGTTGACTATGTCCTCGAAGTTCTCCCCCGCGCCGTCGAAAACCTGCGCCGCCTCTCGCCGCTCTACCAGAAAGCGATGTCGGAGCGGGCGTGCGAAACGATACCGATATAAGTTTCAAGTTTCAGGTTTCAAGTTAAAATCTGGAGCCTGGAACCTGAAACTTGAAACCTGAAACTTATCTTGCCCTATTCGGCCACCTTCAAAGACCACTTAGCCAACCCGCGAAACGCAGGCGAACTACCGGACGCAACGGCCGTCGCAGAAGAGACGAATCCCGTTTGCGGTGACCGCCTGCGTCTGTCAATCCGCGTGCGCGGCGGGCGCATAGAGGCCGCGCGCTTCCTGGCTTACGGGTGCGCGCCAACGCTCGCATGCGGCTCGGCGCTGGCACAGATGCTCGAAGGGATGATGATTGAGGAGGCGGCGCGCTTGACCCGTCAGGAGGTTGCGCGCGCGGTCGGGGGCTTGCCCGCGCGCAAGGGACACGCGGCGGCGCTCGCCGTAGAGACTCTGCGGGCGGCGCTCGCCTTGGAAGCAACTACTTCGTGAGTTGGAATGACTCTAAGAACCTCTCACCGGCTGCGGTGACCGGCTTGTCCTTACCGTATTGCGTGTAAAGCATCATATACATTTTGGGCCTGACGATGTAGATGCGGACCGTGAAGCCTAAGTTCTTCGAGGGCGAGTTGCCGACAATCTCTCTTCCGGGGTTGCCGTCAATCGTGACCGGGCGCTGGCTCGTTATCTCGCCTTGCAGGTTTGAAACGATGCTGGTCGGCACGCTGTCCATCAGGTCGTCCGGCGTGGTGGCATCGAAAAGATAGTCTGGGTATTCGGTGTAGCCGGAGATAAACGCCTCGTAGCCCTCGCTCAGCGTATAGAGGTGCAAGGGGAGCGGCCCGGCGGCGCTCGGCACTGTGTCTTCGTCGTGGCTGGGGTTGCCGGGCATGGAGACTGTGAAGCCCTCGCCGCTGACGGTCTGCCACGACCCCGTTGGCGTGGGCGCAGGCGAGTATGAAGGCGATGGCGTAAGGCGCGGCGTCGTCCCCGGCGTGACGCCGGGCGTCGGGCCTGTGCTGATGCCCGGTTGCCCGGATTTGCGATTGGAGAGAAGCAAGATGACGGCCACGCCTATGATCAACGCACCGAGCCCCGCCAGAATCCACGGCAAGGGGCTGCGCTTTTGCGCGTAGGGCGTCATCATGTACGCGGGCGGGGGCGTAGGCGGAGGCGGAACTGTGCCGTGGGGCCTCGCGCCCGCCGTCGGCGCGACGTGTCTCATGTCGGTCTGTGCCGCGCCGCGTCCAGGGTAAGGGTAATTCGCAGTCGGGGCTTCCGATTGGTCGAAAGAACTGGGGGGCGTTGCGGCCTCCAGCGTCGAGCCGTCGTCGAAGCAGAAGTTCTGGTCGTCTGGGTACGTCCGGCTACAATGGGGACAGCGCTTCATCGCTCTTCTCCTGAAAATCTCTATCAGCGGTTTCCTTATCTTAACTTTTTTACGAGCGCGGCGGATAGGAATTTTTGCCAAAGCGCGAGCGCATCGGTCAGTTGACGCGGTTGTGAGATTGACTTAAGGGTCCAGGCGGGCGTACAACCTGCTCACGCGAGAAAATATTCCCCTGAACGGGCCGCCCCCTTCCCCGACGGGAGCGGCGCTCGACATCGTCGGTTTCTCCGACGCAGGACTGACAATGAGAGGAGAATGTTGCGCATGAAATCTTTTAACCCGTCCACGATGATGAGGACGCTGCTGATCGTCATCAGCTTAACGATAGTGCCGGCGGCGGCGCTGGCACAGAAC
>DATFCB010000488.1:0-4847 GCA_035253525.1 Pyrinomonadaceae bacterium
AAGGAATTAATCAGTGGTCAGTGGTCAGTGGTCGGTGGTCAGTTAAAGATATAAGCTTTAAACTGACCACCGACCACTGACCACTGACCACTGCCTTTTATGAAACGTCTCGCCGTCATCGTCCTCATCGTCGCCGTCGCAGGGGCCGTCGCGCTTTACTTCTTCTTCAACAATTACTGGATTCACCGCTACGACGCGCTGATCGAGCGGCAGGCGAGCATCTATCGCCTGGACCCGGACCTGGTCTGGAGCGTCATTTACGAGGAGACTTACTTTCGCCCGTGGATGATGGGCAATGATGGCGAGATAGGGTTGATGCAGGTGACGCCCGCGGTCGGGCGCGAGTGGGCCGCCGCGACGGGCATGCGCGAGTTAGAGCGCCAGATGCAGCAAGACCCCGCGACTGTCTTGCGCGACCCGGAGCGCAACATCCAGGTCGGCTGCTGGTATCTGGAAAAACTATACGAGCAATACCGCGACGTGCCCGGCGCGGAGGCGCGCATGATCGCGGGCTACAACGCTGGGCCGAGCCGCGCCGCCGAGTGGAACCAGACCGCAGAGGGCGCGCGGCCCCTCACCGCCGAAGAGTTCGTCGCACGCATTAACATCCCTTCGACGCGCGCCTACGTGACTTCCATCCTCGAACGCTACCGCAAGCTGAAGGAGGAGCGTCCGAAGTCTGGAATGAGCGGCGCGACTTCTCCCGCGAGCGCCAACGTGGCTGGGGGCGGGCGTTGACTTATCGCCGGCTGCTCGCGGCAAACCCTGACTTCCGCCGCCTGTGGACGGGGCAGGTCGTCTCCGAGGTCGGCGACTGGTTCAACAACATCGCCGTCCTGGCGCTGACGATTCAACTCGCGGGGCCGGGGCGCGAGGGCCAGGCCGTCGCTCTTTACGCCATCTCGCGCCACCTCCCGCTCTTCCTCTTCGGCCCGCTCGCGGGCGTCGTCGTTGACCGCGTGGACAGGCGGCGCGTGATGGTCGCGGCCGACTGCGCACGCGCCGTGCTGGCGCTGGGGTTTCTCGCAGCGGCTCACTGGGGCTCACTCCCGCTGATTTACTTGGTCGGCGCGTCGCTCTTCGCCGTCTCGGCCTTCTTCAACGTCGCGCGCCGCGCGAGCATCCCGAACATCGCGCGTGGGGCCGACCAGTTGATTACGGCCAATGCCCTGTCCTCCTCGACGACGGCCTCGACCATCGCCGTCGGCTCGGCCCTCGGCGGGCTGCTCTCGACCTTCATCGGGCGCGACGCGGTCTTCATCTTCAACTCTGTGACCTTCATCGTCTCGGCCTGGATGATCAGCCGCATAAGGACGGCGCTCGGCGGGGCAATGGCCGGCGAAAAGAAAAACAGGGCCGGGCTTGAACTTGAGGAAGGCGGCGGGAAGAGAATCTTCGGCCGCCGGGCCGCCGGCGCTTTCTGGCGAGACTTCCGCGAAGGCTTGAAGTACGTGCGGAGCCATGACGTGTTGAGGGCGATTTTCGTCGTCGGGGCCGGGTGGGGGCTGGGCAATGGCGTCGCGCGCGCTCTTTACAGTATCTTCGGGGCGCGGCTCGGCCTGGAGGCGGCCACGGGGCTCGTCGCGCGCCCGACCGACTTTGGAATCTCGGTCCTGTTCGCGGCGATGGGCCTGGGCGGAGTGATAGGCTCGCCGATAGCGCGCCGTTCAAACGCAGGGGCCGGTGAGGCGCTGGCCTCGCGCATGGGCCGCACGATGGTCTTCGACGGCTGCTGTCTGGTTATTTTCACGCTGATGCCGGGCCTCTGGAGCGCGGCCGCCGTGCTCGTCGTGCGCGACATCAATTTCTCCATCTGGTGGACGGCGAAGCAGACGATTATCATGAGCCGCACGGAGGACCGCTACGCCGGGCGCGTCTTCGCGTCCTACGAGACGCTGACGACGCTGATGATGGTCGGGGCGATGTTAGCGGCTGGCGCGTCGGCCGACCGCTTTGGCATCCGGCCCGTCGCGGCCCTCGGCGGCTTGATAGTCGTCCTCTCCGGCGCGACCTGGTTCTTACTACGCAGCCGCCAGCGCCACAGCGCGAGGGCGGCAGGAAAAGCGTCAGAATTATAGAGAGCAGCTCTTTGCGTCTTTGCGCCTTTGCGTGAAAATGGTTTTTCTCACGCAAAGGCGCAAAGACGCAAAGACGGAAACCGAATGACTGAGCTTTATTTCGCGCGTTGGGTGTTGCCGATGGCTTCTCCCCCGGTTGAGAACGGGGCGGTGGCAATCGCCGGCTCGCGTGTTATTGGCACAGGACCGCGCGCTGAGCTTGTGGCTCAATTCCCCGACGCCGTGACGCGCGACTTCGGCGAGGCGGCCATCCTGCCGGGCTTCGTCAACGCGCATTCGCACCTGGAACTGACGGCGATGCGCGGCTACCTCGAACGCGAGGAGCCTGACTTTCGCGCCTGGCTCGGAAAGTTGACGCTGACGCGACTGGAACGCATGACGCCGGACGACCTTTACGTCTCTGCGGCGTGGGGCGCTGTCGAGGCCGCGCGCGCGGGCGTGACTTGCCTGGCCGACGCGAGCGACGCGGGCGCGGCGAGTATGCAAGCCCTCAATGACGTGGGCCTGCGCGGAATCGTCTACCAGGAGTCTTTCGGGCCGAACCCGGCAAACGCGCGCGAGAATTTTGAGCTGCTGCGCGAGAAGGTGATGCGGCTGCGCGAGTTTGAAAATGAGCGCGTGCGAATCGGCGTCTCGCCGCACGCGCCTTACACCGTGAGTCCGCCGCAGCTCGAATTGATCGCGGACTTCGCGCGCGCCGAGAATCTGCCGCTGATGATGCACGCGGCCGAGTCCGAAGCCGAGGAGCTTTTCATGCTACACGGGCGCGGCCCCTTCGCGGAAGGACTCGCGCGGCGCGGGATTGAGTGGCGCGCGCCCGGCGTCTCCACGATTCAGCACCTCGCGCGGCACGGGATTCTCGCCGCGCGCCCGCTGCTCGCGCACTGCATACGCGTGGACGCCGCAGACCTCGAAACGATTCGCGCGGCGGGTGCTGGAATAGCACATTGCCCCAAGTCGAATGCCAAACTCGGGCACGCGCGCGCGCCCTTCGCCGCGTTCGTCGCGCTCGGAATCCGTGTCGGCTTCGGGAGCGATTCGGTCGCGAGCAACAACCTCTGCGACCTGCTCGAAGAGATGCGCTTCGCCGTCCTCGCGGCGCGTGCGGACGGCGCGCAATCCGGGCAGTGGCTAAACGCGGACGTTGCGCTTCAGACCGCGACGATGGGTGGCGCACGCGCGCTCGGGCTGGAAGCCGAAACTGGCACACTCGCGCCCGGCATGCGGGCGGACATCACGGTCGTCCATCTGGGCGGCGCGCACCAAACGCCGCTGCACGACCCCTTAGCCGCGCTCGTCTTCGCCTCCTCGGGCCGCGACGTGCTGATGACAATGGTCGCCGGCCAAATCATCTTCTCCGACGGCCGGGTCCACACCGTTGACGAAGACCGACTGCGCGCGCGGATGGAAGAAGTAGAAAGGAAAGTGATAAGTGATAAGTGATAAGTGATAAGTAAAAGAAAGAGGTCTTAACTTATCACTTATCACTCATCACTTATCACTGCTCTTATGAATATTCTAGTCCTTAATTGCGGGAGTTCTTCGGTCAGGTTCCAGTTGATTGCGACGGACCTTGAGCAGATCGAGCAGAACAGTGATAGGCGGCTGGCGCGGGGTTATGTCGAGCGCGTCGGCGGTCAGGCGATCATCACGTTGGGCGCGGAGGGGCGCGAGGCGCAGCGGTCAACCGCGCCGCTGCGCGACACGCGCGCGGCCGTCGAGCTGATTATTCGCTGGGTCTGTTCGGAAGGCTCAGGCATTGACGCCGTCAAGAGCGTGGCGGATGTGCACGCCGTCGGCCACCGCGTCGTCCACGGCGGCGAGCAATTCACGCACTCAGTGCTCATCACGGACGAAGTCATGCGCGGCATCGAAGACTGCATTGACCTCGCGCCGCTGCACAACCCTGCGAACATCAAAGGCATCCTCGCGGCGCGCGAAGTCTTCGGCGTCGGGCTGCCGCAGGCCGCCGTCTTCGACACAGCCTTCCACCAGACGCTGCCCGACCACGCTTACCTCTACGCGCTCCCCTACCAACTCTACCGCCGCCACCGCATACGCCGCTACGGCTTTCACGGCACGTCGCACCGCTACGTCGCCTACCGCTACCGGCAGCTTCTAGGCATCGAGCGCGAGAAGACGAAAGTCGTCACGCTTCATCTCGGCAACGGTTGCTCGGCGGCCGCCATCAGCGCGGGAAACTCTGTTGACACTTCGATGGGGCTGACGCCGCTCGAAGGCTTAGTGATGGGCACGCGCTCGGGCGACCTCGACCCGGCGATCATTGATTTCGTCTCGGCCAAGGAGGGGTTGTCCGCGCAGGAGGTCGAGACGCTGCTCAACAAACAGTCGGGGCTTATCGGAATCTCTGGGCTGACCAACGACATGCGCGAGCTGCTGGCAGAGGCGCGCGAGCACGACGACCGCCGCGCGCGCCTCGCCATCGAAATCTTCTGCTACCGCGCGCGTAAATACGTGGGGGCTTATCTCGCGGCGATGAACGGCGCGGACGCCGTCATCTTCACCGGCGGCATCGGCGAAAACTCCGCCGAGATACGCGCGATGATTTGCGATGGCCTACAGTGGCTCGGGCTTGAGCTGGACGAGGAACGAAACACCGCGCACACGAGCGGGCGCGAAGGCGTCATCAGCCGCGATAATTCACGATTGGCGGCCTACGTGATTCCAACCGACGAAGAGTTGCTCATCGCGCGCGACACGGTGCGTTGTGTAAGAGGTGTGTCGCAACGATATTGAAAGCAATAGGAA
>DATFCB010000489.1:0-8639 GCA_035253525.1 Pyrinomonadaceae bacterium
GTCTTTGGTAACGATTAAAAAGCCTTCTCGGCGCGCATATTCCCACACTTCTTTATCAAGCACTCGGTCAAGGCCAAGCAGGTGGACGTGATTTGAATCTGGATAAAGATCAGATAGGCGATTAACCAAACGTGGGGATAAGTTCTGGTCAAAAAGCAGTTTCATCCCTCGACTACCATCAACCGTTTTTCACGATCCGCGGCATAACTCAGGCAAGCCAGGATGTCATCTTTCGTAAGGTATGGGAAATCTTCCAGGACTTCCTCCTGGGTCATGCCGGAGGCGAGGTATTCCAAGACATCGTAAACCGTGATTCGCATGCCGCGAATGCAAGGCTTGCCGCCACGCTTGCCAGGTTCGATGGTGATGATGTTTTGGTAATTCATGACCTGATACTAAGGCTCAAGTGTTGCTTCAGGCAAGCGATTCGATACAAGAAGCAACCTTATGCTGGACATCATAATCGGTCGGGTCGAATGAACCGTGAGGGGACTGTTATGCTTCTACATCATGAAGCAAGCTGTTGAGCAATTCTCGCTCGCGCTCAGGCTTCAGACCGGCCCGCCACTCTATAGCTGAAGGACGAGTGGCGGCCCACGTCAGGGTGTCTTTGATGGTGTCGGACAAGGGGCGGAAGGTGAGGCCGGAGGCGATGGCCTTGTCGTTATTGACGAGGAAGATGCCGTTGTAGTCTTCGGGAATCCATAAGGGCATCTCGCCCCACGGCCGGACTTTGTGGTCGAGCAGGAACTCTTCGCTCGCCCAGATGAACGTCGCGTCGCTCCCGCTGACGGTGCGGCACTCTTCGAGCAGGCGTCCCATCGTCAATCCGTCTTCCGCTCCCGTGGCGTTGTAAGTTCCCGCCTGCCGCGTCTCCGCCATCCGTATAACCCACTCGGCCAAATCGCGCGCGTCTATGACTCGCACTCGCCTACGGGGCCGTCCCGGCGACAGCACCTCACCGCCTTGCGCCACGCGATGAACCCAGTAAGTGAAGCGGTCGCTGTAATCGTGAGAACCGACTATCAGCCCGGCGCGTACATTCAACACACGGCCGGGCATGGCTTCTTCCGCCGCACGCTCACACTCTGCCTTCAACGCGCCGTACATCTCACCATAGGTCAGTGCCGTGGCGCGCTCGCCAGTGTCAATCTTTTCCGCCTCGTCCGCCTGTTCCGGCGTGATAGTGCCGACCGGAGCACTCTCGTCAGTCCCCGCAAGAGCGAAGCTCTCATACACGGAGCAACTAGAGATGAACGTGTAATGCTCCACGGCGTCGGCCAGCAGCTCTGCCGATTTCCTCACGACGCCGGGCACGTAGCCGCAAGTATCAACGAGAGCATCCCAACGCCGCCCGCGTAAAGCCTCCAGATCGCGGCTACGATCACCGCGCAACTTTTCGACTTCCGTGTGCCGGTCAGGATTGTGCCGCCCGCGATTGAAAATAGTAACTTCGTGTCCACGCGCGAGCGCGGCTTCAACCAGATGTGTGCCAAGAAAGACTGTGCCGCCGAGAATCAGGATTTTCATTCTCTACCTTTGACCACACCCGACGTGAGCGTCGTCAATCATGCTACCGAATCAACACCCGCGCGCTCGCGGCGGGCGACGCCCGTGCGGTAGGCGGCCTCTTCGACTTCGCTGGCCGATGCTTTTTGCGCTGGTATGGTAAACTCTGGCCGAACTGGCCGCTCTTATGAAGGCTAAAGTTTACATCGAAACCACGATTGTCAGCTATCTAACTGCGCACACGAGTCGAGACTTGGTGGTTGCCGCGCATCAACAGATTACGCAGGAATGGTGGACGAATCGTCGAAGTGACTTTGAGTTGTATGCTTCTCAGCTTGTCATTCAGGAATCGAGCGCCGGGGACGAGCAAATGGCGCAATTGCGACTCGCGGCGCTTGATGAAACTTTGCTGCTCGACGTGAATCAGGACGCGGTAAAGTTGGCACGCTCGCTAATTCAAAAAGGGCCAATACCGGAGAAGGCGGCGGTAGACGCTTTGCACATAGCCATCGCCGCCGTGCACGGAATGGATTACTTGCTGACTTGGAATTGCAGACACATTGCCAATGCCGAAATGCAAACGGCAGTCGCGGCTATTTCCCGCGCGAACGGTTACGAGCCTCCGGTCATATGCACGCCCGAGGAACTTTTGGGAGGTTAGAAAATGCGGACTGACGAGATAGTCGAATCAACGAGGAAGGCGCGCGAGGAGTATGCGGCGAAATTCGGTTACGACCTCGAAGCAATCCGCGCGGACTTGAAGAAGCAACAGGAGCAAGGTAAGCGAAAAGTGGTTTCATTGCCTCCGAAGAAACCAGAATTGATTCCGCACGCTAAAGCCTCATGAAGACTGCGCCCACCCTACCGCTCCCTCATTATCTAAGTCACTGAATCAACGCCCGCGCGCTCGCGGCGGGCGACGCCCGTGCGGTAGGCGGCCTCTTCGACTTCGCGTGCGACTGCTTCGGCGACGCGTTTGTCGAAGACGGAGGGAACGACGTATTCGGGATGCAGCTCGGCGTCCGTGATGATGCCGGCGATGGCGTGTGCGGCGGCGACCTTCATCTCTTCGTTGATGCGCGAGGCGCGGCATTGAAGCGCGCCACGGAAGATGCCGGGGAAACAGAGCACGTTATTAATCTGGTTCGGGTAGTCAGAGCGGCCCGTCGCCATCACGGCCACGTAAGGCTCGGCCTCCTCCGGCATGATTTCGGGAATCGGGTTCGCCATCGCGAAGACGATGGGCTTCAACGCCATCTTCTGTAAATCTTCCGGCGTGATGACGCCCGGAGCCGAAAGCCCCATGAAAACGTCCGCCCCCTTGATGACATCGTGAACTGTGCCACTCTCGTTGCTCGGGTTCGTGTTGCGCGCGTACCAGTCCTTGACCCAGTTCATATTCTCCGTGCGCCCGCGATAGAGCGCGCCCACCTGGTCGCAGCCGATGATATTTTTCACGCCCGCCGCCATGATAATCTTCGAGCAGGCCACGCCCGCCGCACCCACCCCGTTGACGACGACCTTCACGTCCTCCATCTGCTTGCCGACTATCTTGAGCGCGTTAATCAGCGCCGCCAGCACGACGACGGCCGTCCCGTGCTGGTCGTCGTGAAAGACTGGGATGTCCAACTCTTCCTTCAGCCGGTCCTCTATCTCGAAGCAGCGCGGGGCCGAGATGTCTTCGAGGTTGATGCCGCCGAAGGCGACCGAGATGCGCTTGATCGTCTCGACAATCTCGTTCGGGTCTTTCGTCGAAAGACAGATGGGGAACGCGTCCACGCCCGCGAATTCTTTGAAGAGCATCGCCTTGCCTTCCATGACCGGCATCGCAGCCGCTGGGCCTATGTCGCCGAGGCCCAACACGGCCGTCCCGTCCGTGACGACCGCCACGGTGTTCTTCTTGATCGTCAGCGTGAAGGCTTTTTCGGGGTCTTTGTGAATCGCCTCGCAGATGCGCGCCACGCCCGGCGTGTAGGCCATCGAGAGGTCGTCGCGCGTCTTCAGCGGGGCTTTGGACGTGACCTCAATCTTGCCGCCGAGGTGCATCAGGAAGACGCGGTCGGAGACCTGTAGGACTTCGACGCCGTCTATGTTGCGCACGGCCTCTACGATCTCTGCATCGTGCTCGCTGGAGCGCGCGTTGACGGAGATGTCGCGGACGATCCAGTCGTGGCTGACGCTGACAATGTCAATCGCGCCGATGTCGCCGCCGACGCGGCCGATGGCGGTCGTCACTTCGCCGAGCGTCCCCGAACGGCTCGACAACTTGACGCGCAAAGTCAAACTGTAACTGGCGCTGGGCGTGCTTTCCATTATTGAACGAGCGCGAGTCCTTTCGCGTTTTTGTTTGAACTTCAAAAAAGGGGTGTTGCGATGCACTCTAACGCTAAAGAAGCGCGCGGCGCAAGCGGCGCATAGGAGGAGCCGGGATGTAGCCAAATTTAGACAGGCGGGCGGCTGAGTGTCTTCAGGAGTAGATAGTTCATCGGCACGGCCGGACAATTCACGGGGCGCAGCAGATGGCATGTTAGTTGCTCAAGGATGTGGGCAGAAGTGCACCGATAGAGGGACAACGTGCTCGGGGGAAGCGGCGTCGAGCCTTTTCTTTCTATACCTCAGCGGCGATGAAGCCGAGTGGCTTGAATTTGCCTGACCCCTCGCCTGCGCAAGGCTGACTTCTCACGCTCCTGAATGTTACTTGAGATGACTTTGACGTTCCTTACGCTCCCCGCACCGGGAGGCACTGAAGCCGTCTTCAAAGCGACGACTCGAATCGCTCATGACGAAACCCTCCGTGGCCTCTCAAGAGTGAACCCTGACTCGACAGCCAGAGCATGCGGTCTATCCGGGAGACATTGTGCAAGCCGGGGATGGGATGAAGCAAAGCGCGGCCTGACCCCGCCCATGCAACCCACAACCATCGAGCGACTCGATACAACCACAAAGGAGATAGTTAAATGGCAACGAAAACGGTAGCAGCCGATCAGGCTAAGTTCTTTGACCCGAGGGGCGGCGCAGCCCCGACCAAGCAAGCGGCTTTAGCGGCGGTGCCCGCGGCGGCGGCGGCCACTCGCCGCGCGTACTTTGAGTTGCACTACTCGGGAGGAGGCACCATCTTTGAAATAGAGGTCCTCTTTAATCCCACCAGCTACCCCTTCGTGATCACGGGCGGGACGATCAAGGGCAGCATCTGTAACTCGCCGACCTGGGTCGTGACGGGAGGGTCAATCGGCCCGTCCATACAGATTAACGGGGCGAATGTGTGCCCGACCCCGAACTGTGCCAGCAGCATCAGCGTCGTTGGTAAATGCCAATGCACCCCGAGCTATATAGGGACGTACGGGTTCAACGGCTCCAACAACATGTTCAAGCATTCGCTGCTGTTCCTGGGCTACGACCTCCCCCGTTAAAGAAACGGGCCAGTTTCCGCCCGTCGCTCTGAAGAAGAGGTGACGGCGCAAGGATGAAAGAAGAGAAGGCAGAAGGCGGAAAGCTGCCGTTTGTTCTCTGCCTTCCTCCTACTGCTTAGAGCCTGTTTGAAAACTCGTTCACGGCCCGCCGTTCTTTGCGTCTTTGCGGCTTTGCGTGAAAAACCTAAATCACTCACGCTGGAGGCGCAAAGACGCAAAGGAAGAGTTCTCAAACAGGCTCTTACTGCTTTCCGCCTTCTGCTTTTCCTAACGCACGCGAAATCTCCTTCAGCGCTTCAGTGCTTGCGCCGGCCGCTTGCGCCAGCCGCAAAGAACGGCGGCCCAGCATGACGTAGGCCGCGAGTGCGTCCGTCAGCTTCCGCGAGCGGAGTGAGGCGAGGTGTCTCAGCACCGTCGCGGTGTCCGCGCGGGCGAAGGTGCCCGTGAGCGCGCCCGCGGGGTCACTCGTGTAGAGGTTTTCGAGCGTGCTGCGTAGCAGCGGCAGGAGCACTGCGCGCGCGCGTCGCTCCGGGAGGCCGCAGCGCGCGAGCATCTCCGTTGCGATGTCGAAGAGCGCCGTCATGTGGCCCGAGGCCATTACGGCGGCCGCGTGGTAAAGCGCCTTATCATTCGCGCTGATGGAAAAACTCCTGCCGCCGAGCGCGCGCACTATCGAGCGCGCCACACGCGCGGCCCGCGGCGCACCTTCCACCGAGAAGAAGGCGGACGCGAAACTATCCGCCCCCTGCCTCGCGTCGCTCACGGAAACGAGTGGATGCATGGAACCCGTGGCAAAGCCCGCCTCATCCAGCGCGCGCAAGACTTCGGACGAGAGCGCGCCGCTCGCATGCAGCGCCGTCCGCTGACGACGCCACACGCGGTCGTTTGTCCGGCGCGCGAACGACGCAGCGAGGCGCAAAGCCGTGTCCGCAATGGCGTCGTCCGCGGTGGTGATAAAGAGAATGTCGCTTGTGGGGAGGCGGTCTAATTCCGCGGAGGAGAGCGCAAGAGGATGCGTGCCGACGATTGATGCCGCCCGCCTGGCGCTTGCTTTGCGCCGCGTCACGACCGCTTCGATGGTGTAGCCGTTGTGGGCCAATGCGCGGGCGAGCGCCGTGCCCAGTCGCCCCGCGCCGACGATTGAGACCGTCGGCTTGTTCCTGAGTTTCCCTCTGCCTCTCGCCGCCGAGCGCTCGCTCTCAGCCGCCATCGCCGTCTTCCCGGCCGACGAATTCGACTAACGCCGGCTCGTTCGGCAGATCGTCAAGCCACTGATTGAGGCGCGCGCGCAACTCGTCGCGCGTCAGCAAACCATAATCGCTCACGGGCAGTTGCAGACGCACAGGCGGCGGCGCAGACATGCGCGCGAGCGCGCGCTCGACCAGGCGCACGTCGGCCGGCGTGAATTGCGCCGGGCCATTTCCTTGCGCGAACGCGCCCGAGAGCGAGCGTGCGCGCGCGGACTGTTCCACATCGCCGTCCTTGCGTGCGAGCGCGTCGAGCGCGATGGCGAGCGGCGTCGAGAGGAAGGCGAGCGTGCGATGGTAAGCCGCCCGCCCGCGCTCCTGAACGTCGAGCAGCTCTTGCGGGATGCGCGAGAGCGCTTCCGCTGACGCGATGCGGAAGCGGCAGGCGCAGACGGGCCGGTCGGCGAGCAGTTGGCGCACGGGCAGGCGGCACGCGGCCACGCGCTCGCGCTCTATGATCTCGGTCGCCTCTTCCCAGTAACGGCGGTTGACTATCTGTAATTGTGCCAGCGCCTCGAACTCGCGCCACTCTGGGCTGCGCGCCACTTCTTCGACGCGTCGGCGGCGCTCCTCGTCTTGCAGCGCCTCGTCGTGCTTCTTCGCGTAGAACTCGCCGTAGCGCGCGTGGAACTCGCGCCAGAGGAGGTTGAAGCGGTTGACGGAGTCGGCGTCGAAGAGGTTGTGAACGTCGCCGGCTATCGCCAAAAGCTCGCGGCGCGCGCTCTCTATCTCGTCAACCCCGGTCGGCTCCGCCTGTGCCAAATATTCATGCGCGCGCACACGCGCCGGCAGCTCTTTGACGAAATTCGCGAGCTGTTCCGTCTGCCCGCGCGCGCGCGCGAGGCGGTCGGGCGAATCGTTGAAGGCGTTCGCTACGCGCTGCAAGCCCTCTTCGAGCGTGATGTTCTTCGAGAGCGCGGCCTCCACGGCGATGGCCGCCTCGCCGAAGCCCTTGCGCACGGTCGCCGCCAGATTCCAGATGCGCGTCGTCAGCCCCTCGTCCGGCAACGCGTCGAAGCTCTTGAGCGGGTTGTCGGCCCGCCAGCTTTTGAGCCACTCGCCAAGCGCGGCGCGCGCGGCCGTCTGCGCTTCCGCCTCATGAAGCGAGGCGGGGAGTTCGCGCCCCGTCAACAAACTGGCCCACCGTGCCAACTCTTCGTCGCCCAGGTAGAGGGCTTGCCCGCGCTCCGCCTTTTCGGCTGCGGCCGGACTCGCCTCGGCGGCCTCTTCCTTGACGGCCTCCGTCGAGGAACTGAAATCGCTCGGCGCTTCGATGTTGAAGCGGTAAAGCGCCTCGCCCGCGCCCTCGTCTCTGAGGAGCGACCCCGAAGGGGCTGTCTGCGCGAAGATGGAGAGGACGTTCTCGATGCGCTCTATGCCGGCCGCCGGGTGCTGGTCGTCGTAGAGCAGCATGGCCGCGCCCAACTCCTTCGCCGTCGCGCCTCGGCCGTCCAAAGAGAGGACGAACAAGCCCTTCAGAATCAGCTTGGCCTGAAGACGCTGCATGACTGGGACGTGCGAGACGGCGCGCAGGGCCAGGTGGTCGTAAGCCGCGAAGGCGTCCGGGAGACGCGAGGCGCGGCGCAACTGCTTTTCCGTACGGTCGAACAGTTCGTCGAGGACGACGAGCGAGAGCGCGGGGCGGCTGACGGCGTGTGCGCCCGCGGCCGCCGCGAAGGGCAGGAAGGCGAACGACGGCACGTAGAGGCGTACGGCCGAAGCCACGTCCGCGATCAGCGGGTGCATGGGGTAGATGCTTGCGAACCGCGGCTCGCTCCAGTTGAAGCCTGGGACTGAGGAGCGTAGCTGGCGGTACATGTCCTTGAGCGCCATGCGCGCCTGCTCGTCCTTCTGGAAGAGGTGCGTGTCCGTGATTTTGTAGAGGTGTTCGGGGTCCAGATAGTCTATCTGGAACGAGCCGGCGAGCGAGACGTTGGCCCCGTCCGCGCCAGCTATGTCGTCGTCGAGCGCCAGGGCGACGAAGATGTTCTGGATTTTCGCGGCGGCCGCTAATTCGCTGAGGAGCGCGCCGTCGTCGCGCTCGACCCGCGCCTCGCGGTCGTGGGCCGTGTCTATCACGAGCAGCAGCGGCGTGTCCGACATGCTCGCGGCGAAGCTGAGCATCTTGGAGGGCTCGGCCTTCCAGTGTTCGACATCGCCGCCGAGCGCGACGCTCAATTCTTCGTGGAGCGTGGGCCGCGTCCCGCGCTCGACGTGCGCGACCTTGTAGGGGCGTTTAATGAGCCGGGCGGCGCTGGTGGCGACGTGCGTGTCCTTGACCGTGTGGCGCAGTTCCGGGAGGCTTGCGAGCGCGGCGAAGGCCGCGAGCGTGTGGCTTTTGCCGACGCCGCGCAGGCCCGCCAGGGCGCGAGCCGTGCCCTGATTGCGCGGCAAATCGGCCAATTCGTCCAGCCAGCGGGCGAAGAGGTCGGAGGTCGCGTCGGTGAAAAAGTAGGACGAGAGCGCGCGCTCA
>DATFCB010000490.1:0-2939 GCA_035253525.1 Pyrinomonadaceae bacterium
TTCTCCCGCCGCCTGGTTTTCCGAGAATACCGAATCGCGCGACGAGTACGGGACACCTGTAATACAATCGGCCCGATAATCATGAAACAAAAAATAGTCTTTCTGGATCGTAGCACGATCATCGCGGACATTCGCCGGCCCAATTTCGAGCACGAGTGGACGGAGTATGAGACTTCAGCGCCGGGGGAGGTGGTCGCGAGGCTTGAGGGCGCGACCATCGCCATCACCAACAAGGTGCCGCTGAGGGAGGACGCGCTTGAGCAGTTGCCCGAGTTGAAGTTCATAGCCGTCTGCGCGACGGGCGTGGACATCATTGACCTGGAATACTGCCGCCGTCGCAATCTTCCGGTGTCGAACGTGCGCGGTTATGCGCTGCACACGCTGCCCGAGCACGTCATGATGTTAATCCTCAGTTTGCGCCGCAGCCTGTTCGGCTACCGCGAGGACATTTTGCGGGGCGAGTGGCAGCGGGCCGAAGGGTTTTGTCTGCTGACGCACACCATACGCGACCTACACGCGAGCACGTTAGGCGTAGTGGGCCACGGAACACTGGGCCGCGCGGTCGAAAAACTTGCTAAGGCTTTCGGGATGCGCGTGCTCGTCGCGGAGCACAAGGGCGCGGGCACGATTCGCGCGGGGCGTGTGCCGTTTGAAGAAGTCTTACGCGAGAGCGACGTGGTGACGCTTCACTGCCCGCTCAACGAGGAGACGCGCGGGCTGATAGGGCGCGCGGAATTGGAGATGATGCGCTCGCAGGCCGTCCTGATTAACACGGCGCGCGGCGGGCTGGTGGACGAAGCGGCGTTAGCCGACGCCCTGCGCGAAGGCTTAATCGCCGGGGCCGCCTTCGACGTGCTGACGAACGAGCCGCCACGCGACGGCAACCCGCTGCTCGACATAAATCTTCCGAACTTCATCCTCACGCCCCACGTCGCCTGGGCCAGTCGCGAGGCGATGCAAACGCTCGCCGACGGCCTCATCAGTAACATCGAAGCCTTCGCCCACGGCGAGCCGCAAAACATAATCAAGTGATAAGTGATGAGTGATAAGTGATAAGTAAAAACTGCTTTCTTTAACTTATCACTTATCACTTATCACTCATCACTTCTCTCTGTATTCCCTTGAGCGGTTGGCCGAAGGTGAATTCGACCTGGTGGCCGTCGGGGTCGCGTAGGATAGTCCAGTAGCCGACAGCACCGCCCGAGTCTTGCGGCGGGTGAACCAGAATGCCGCGACGGCGCGCCTCTTCGGCGACGGCGTCCACCTCCTCGCGGGATTCGCACTGAAACCCGAGATGATCCAGGCGGTCCGTCACCTCGCCCTCCATGATGACCAGCACGAAAGTCGGGTCATCGCCCGCCGCTGGCTCATAGCCGAGCCACACCGTGCCCCCGCCATCACGCCGCCGGTCCCTGACGACCGCAAGCCCGCAGACAGCCGTGTAGAAATCAATCGAACGCCCAAACTCGCCGACCGTAATCGTGATGTGTGTCCAGCGCATAAAGCAGTGGTCAGTGGTCAGTAGTCAGTGGTCAGTTGGTTGAATGTCGGCAGCGTCGAGTTCTAAAGATGGAGAATCGAGATTCTCAAGCTAAATCTTTAACTGACCACTGACCACTGACTACTGACCACTGTTCCGCGCCATCTCGCCGTTGAGTCTCATGATTTCGAGCGTCATCTCGGCGGAGGCATACATGTCTTTAACGTCGAGCCATTCGTTGACGGTGTGGATGGCGCGCATCCCTGTGCCGAGGTTGGCACATTCGATGCCTTTGCGGTTGAAGATGTTCGCGTCGCAGCCGCCGCCCGAGGCCATCGTCTCGACCGAGAGGCCCATGCGCGAGGCCGCTTGCTTGACCAACTGTACGACGCGCGAGTCGTCCGGCACGTCCATGGCGAAGTACTCGGGCTCGACGATTGACTCGACGCGCCCCTTGGTCGTGCGCCCTTCGACGGTCACCTCGTACTTGGAGGCCGCGTCCTCGAAGCACTTGACCATGTGGTCGCATTGGGCCTTGAGCTTGTCCTCGTCGAGCGAGCGCGCCTCGCCTTTGAGGTAGACGTAGTTGGTGATGATGTTGGTCGCCTTGCCGCCTTCGATGACGCCGATGTTGGCGGTCGTCTCCTCGTCTATGCGGAAGAGCTTCATGTCGGCGATGGCTTCGGCCGCGATCTTAATGGCCGAGATGCCTTGCTCGGGCGCGACGCCTGCGTGCGACTCAAGCCCGTAGACTTTGAATTCGAGGTGATTGGCCGAAGGCCCCTTGGTGAAGAGAAAGCCTGGGTCGTCCGAGTCGAAGACGATGCCGTATTTGGCCCGGATGCGGGACACGTCCACGTTCTTCGCGCCGAGCAGGCCCACCTCCTCGCAGATCGAGAAGATGGCTTCAATCGGCGCGTGCGGGATGTTCTGCTCTTGCAGACAGCGTATGGTCTCGATGATGACGGCGCAGCCTGACTTGTCGTCGCCGCCGAGAACGGTCGTGCCATCCGTGCGAATGATGTCGCCCTCGACGATGGGCTTGACGCCTTCGCCTGGGACGACCGTGTCCATGTGAGCAGACATCATGATCGGCTCGGCGTCGGGAATCGTGCCCTTAAAGCGCGCGATGACGTTGCCGGAGTTGCCGCCCACCTTCTCACCGGCGTCGTCAATCTCGACCTCCGCGCCCAGCTCTTCGCAATACTTCTTGATACGCTCGGCCACGTCGCGCTCTTTCCTTGAGTGGCTGTCAATCTGTACGAGTTCGAGAAGAAGATTCTTGATGCGCTCCTGATTAATCATTTGGCCTCCGAAGAAAGGGATGAGGGATGAGGGATGAGGGATGAAATAAGGACGGTTTTTCTTCATCCCTCATCCCTCTGCCCTCATCCCTTTTTCCCGCATCCTACTACACGTTGCTACCGGTGCGCTACGTTAGAAAGAGAGGGGACGTTGA
>DATFCB010000491.1:0-4386 GCA_035253525.1 Pyrinomonadaceae bacterium
TCGCGCCTTTGCGCCTTTGCGTGAGATGTTTTCTTTCGTTATTTAGAATTGCTGATGAGGACGGCGTCTCTGATGATTTGGCCGCGCGCGACGGCGAGTTGACGCCAGTCGCGCGACCAGCCGTAGGCCGTGATGATGTGCTCTTTGAAGTCTGTCACCTGCGTTGACTTTCCGCCGTCAACGGGCTGGCTCCAGATGTTGCTGACGTTGTTCCTGATGACCGTGTAGAGCAGCGAGCGCCCGTCGCGGGACCAGTGAAGAATGGTGCGCGCGCCGCCGAGGCCCGAAGGAATCTCGAAGGTCTTGACGACTTCTCCGCCCTCGAACGGGATGATTCCGATCCGGTTGGGCGGCGCGTCAGGCGCGGCGGCCTCCGTGTAGAGGTAAGCTATCTGCCGGCCGTCGGGCGAGACGACCGGGCTAGTCCCCTCCTTGTTCAGCGCGACGGGTGCGCCGCCGCCAATCGGCACTTTCAAAAGCATCAACTTGCCTGCGTCCAGCGAAGAGTAGACGACCCACTGCCCGTCGGGCGTGACGGACGGCAGGAACTCCGCCTGCCCCGTGGTCAACTGCCGAACGTCGCCCCCGTCAAGGTTCATGCGCCAGACGTTGCGCGTGCCGGCGCGGCCCGAAGTGAAAACGACGTGGCGTCCGTCCGGGGTCACCTCGGGGGTGTGATTGAGGCTCACGTCGTTGGTCAACTGCTTTCGGTTGCTTCCGTCCGCGTTCATGATCCAGATGTCGCTCTGCTTGCCGGCGGCCACGATGAAAACTATACGCCCGTCTGGCGTCCACGAAAGCCCCTCGCTGCCTCCTAAATAACCCACGTTGCCGGCTGACAACTGTACGGCCTCGCCGACCGGCTGGCCCGCCCCGCCCGAAGGCAGCTTGACGGCGGTCGCGGCATCATTGCTCGCGACGAGCCAGATGTTGACGAGTCCCGCAATCTGCACCGACACCAGGCGGCTGCCGTCGGCCGAGAGGCTGACGGCGCGATAAGAATCGAGGTCGTTCGTCACCTTGCGCGCCTCGCCGTCCGGGTAAGAGAGGTGCCAGATTTGTGGCACAGTGGAATTCTGGTCCCTCGCGTTTATCAGCAGCCCGCTCATGTCCGGCAGCCACTCGACGCGCCCGACCTGCGGCCACGTCTGCTGAGTCAACACCTGCTCGCGTCCGTTCGACACGTTGACGGCGATGACGCGGCCTTCGGCCTTCGCGTTCGACACGGCGCTGGCTATGAGCTGCCCGTCGGGCGACCATGAAGGGCCTGTGAAGAAGATCGGAGAGAAAAGCTCCGGGAACTTGCGCGCGGCAATTTGTCGCACGTTGCTCCCGTCCGCGTTGGCGATGAAGAGGCCGCTCTCGCCCCGGTTTGGGTAGTCGCCGCGCACGAAAGTAAATTGTTTCCCGTCGGGTGAAAAACTGATGGGGCAGTCTATCCTTTCCAGCAGCTTGACGGGCGTACCGCCGAGCACGGGGATGCGATAGAGACGCCCTGGGTCGCTCGCCTTGACGACGTAGTAAAGCTCGCTGCCGTCGCGCGAGAAGGTGACGCCGAAGAACCCGACGGGCTCGGGCGCGACGATCTGCGTGTCGTTCGCGGCGCTCGTCTGCCTGAGCCAGAGACTTTGCCTGCCCGCGTCGCTCAGGACGTAGACGAAATATTTTCCATCGGGCGAGATGGCCGCCTGGGTCGCCTTGCCGTGGTTGGTCAGGCGCGTGATGTTGGCGGCCTGAAAATGCGCGCCCCCTTTGTCCCGAAGAAAAAAGCTGTAGAGCGCGACGCCCGCCAACGCCAGGCCGAGCAGGGCCAGCGCCGCATAGACGAGCGCCCGTCCGCTTCTGACACTCTGCGGCGCGGGCAACGGAGTTTGCGGCTCTTTAATTTCATCCGTCGTCATGACGGCCGACTCGCTGGTCGAAGCGGACGCCTGCGGCGCGGCACTTCCATTCAATGGCACAATCTTCTCGCCCGCGCGCCCGAGCTTGGCCTCGAACTCTAAATCCTGTTTGATGCCGCGCAAGTCTTCGAGCATCTCGCTGGCCGTCTGGTATCGCTCCTCGCGCTTTTTCCTGAGCGCCTTTCTCACGACCCGGTCCAACTCGGTCGAAAACTCCATCGCGTGTGCGCCGAGCGTCACAGGCTCCTTCTCCAAAATGGAGACGGTCACGTCGGCTGTCGTCGCACCCTCGAACGGCGCTCGGCCCGCCAGCATCTCGTAGAGCACGACGCCTAGAGACCAGATGTCCGTGCGCTCGTCCGTATTCAGGCCGCGCGCCTGCTCCGGCGACATGTAGTGCGCCGTGCCCATGACCACGCCGGGCGACGTGTTGCCGAGCAGAGCGGTCGTCGCTTCCGGGTTCGAGACGCGCACGCCATTTTTTGGCCCACTCAGTTTCGCCAGCCCGAAGTCGAGCACCTTCACGTAGCCGTCCTTGCGCAGCATCAAGTTCTCGGGCTTGATGTCGCGGTGAACGATTCCGGCCTCGTGCGCGGCCGCGACCGCGGAGGCCGCTTGCAGGATGATGTCTAAGGCCTCGCCCGTGTCGAGCGGCCCGCTGGCGAGGCGGCGGCGCAACGTCTGTCCTTCTATTAATTCGGTGGCGATGAAGCGGCGGCCCGCCTGCTCGCCGATTTCGTGTATGGTGACGATGTTCGGATGGTTGAGCGCGGACGCCGTGCGCGCCTCCTGCCGGAAACGGCGCAGGCGGTCGGCGTCGTTCGTGAAAGAGCCGGGCAGCAGTTTGAGCGCGATCTTGCGCCCGAGCGTGGTGTCTTCGGCCAGGTAAACTTCGCCCATGCCACCCGCGCCAAGCTCCGCCAGGATTTTGTAGCGACCGACCTCCTGGCCCACCAGCGACGGGGCCGAATTGTCCGCGTCTTCGCCGGCGAGCCACCCGGCGGCAGCCTCGTAGGCCGGCGAGTCTATAAAACTGCCCTCGCTCTCGTGGGCCTTGATGAGCGCTTCGACCTCGCCCCTGAGCGCGTCGTCGCCCGCGCACGCCTGTGCCAGAAAAGCGCGCCGCTCTTCGGGGTCGCGCTCAAGCGACGCGTGGAATATCTCCTTAATCTGCTGCCAGCGCTGATTCGTCATCACATTAATTAACGCGCGAGCCGAGCACTTGGTCCCTCAGGTCAGCTTGCTGCGGAGCCAGGCCCGCGCCATCTTCCAGTCGCGCTCGATTGTCGCGTGCCCTACATTCAGGACTTCCGCTGTCTCTTCGATGGAGAGGCCGCCGAAGAATTTTAACTCGACTATGCGTGCCTGCTGCGGGTCTAATTCAGCCAACTCGTTGAGGGCTTCGTGCAGTGCCAGCAAGTCCACGTCCGGCTTGTCGGCCACGCGTTCCACGTCCGCGAGCGAGAGCCTTTGCTGGTCGGACCCGCCGCGTTTTTGGGCCTGATGTACGCGCGCGTGGTCAACCAGGATGCGGCGCATCAACTGCGCCGCCACCCCGAAGAACTGCGCGCGGTTCTGCCAACGCGCCTTCTGGTCAACGAGGCGCAGGTAGGCTTCGTTGACCAGCGCCGTCGGTTGCAGCGTGTGGTTGGCGCGCTCGCGGCGCAGGTAGTTACCGGCCAGCCGCCGCAGCTCGTCCATCACCAGCGGCATCAACTTCTCAAGCGCCGACTGGTCGCCCTCGTTCCAGGCTTTGAGCAGTTGGGTCACACCCTCTTGCGGCTTCATCCTCACGGTTTCTCCACGGAACTTTTTTCTCTACTTCGTTTCGGCGTGAGCCTGTCGAGTTCTCAGTTGCGGAGCGAAGCGGAGTCTGATTCTACATCAAAAATTTTACGCGCCGTGAGGGGATTTGGTTCGGGCCTGCGCGTTACTAAATAGAGGCGGCAATCCGAGGCCGCACGAGAGCAGTCTTGCAGACACGAAGGAGGTCCGTATGAAAAAACTTTATGTGAGCATCCTACTGTTCGGCTTATTCGCAATCCTCGCGGCCGCAGCGCCGGCCCGCGCGCAATCCGTTCAGGAACAGACGGCGAGCATCCCTTTCACGTTCAACGTCGGCGACAAGACTTTCCCCGCCGGCCTCTACAGAGTCAGGCGGCTGAACCCCGCGTCGGACCGCGTGGCGCTGTTGATTAAGAGCGAGGACGGGCGCTTGAGCAAGATCACGCTGACCAGCTTCGTCCGCCCCGACAAGACCGTGGAGCAGGCACGGCTCGTCTTCACGCGCTACGGCGAACAATATTTTTTGGCACAAGTCTGGACCGAGGCCCACGACGACGGGCTCATCTTGCCGACATCTCGCAGCGAGCGCACGCTGGCGCGCAAAGCTGGGGAGCGCGCGCCGGAGCGGGCAACCATCGCCCTCGACCGGCGGTCAAGGTAGACGCTCCGGAAGACGTTTACCGGAAGCCGCCGCCACCGA
>DATFCB010000492.1:0-5387 GCA_035253525.1 Pyrinomonadaceae bacterium
CCTCTTCCTCCGTGTTGATTCTTAAATTCTGGTCGAGCGCGAAGCGCACGTAGTGTGAGAGCAACTCCTCGCGCGTGGGCTTCTCGCGGCAGGGCTTGAGCGCGCCCTCGCGCATCTCCAACTCGTTCGGCGTCGAGAAGACTGTGCGCCCGACAGGGTAGTGAAAGACCGTGTCGGCAATAAGCCCCTTCTCGACGACGAGATAGCTCAGCCCCTCGCGCGCCGCCGCGTCCGCCGCGGACAGCCCGGCAGGGCCAGCCCCTATAATCAGCAAATCTAAATTTTCGCCGCCCATGATGATTCTTCCGACATCATCTGGCAGGCCAAGGCGGGGAGTCAAGCGGACGGCGGAATGACCCCGCGCGGCGCGAGGACGGGCGCGAGACATTTTAAAGCGCGCGGTCAGAAGTCGCGCACTTCAACGGGCCGACGACGCCCGCAGGCTCACCGCTGCCGCTTGAACTTTATGTCGCGGTCCGTCATCCATTCCTCCAGCCACGCGAGATTCTTGCCGCAGTGTTCGTACGCCCTGACGATTAAGTTGTTTAGTTGCCGGTCGGGTTTCAGGTCGTCAGGGGCCACGTATACGGTCTGGCCCAGAATCTGCTCTATGGTGTGCGACCCGAGTATCCTGTAGCTCTCGAACTGCGCCTCGCCGAAGAACTGGTCGCCCGTGGACTCGTGCGGAAAGTCTTCATGGGAAAGCGCGTAGTGGTAAACGTCGCGCGGCTCGCTGCCCCCGACGTTGCCGTAAAACGCGGGCTTGAGGTAAATCAGCACGCCAGGCTCTACGCCCTCGTCAACGCAGCCGTAGTCAATCCTCCCGATGGCGCAATACTTCCCCATCTCTGCGCGCGTCCGCGGATAGATGGGCATGTGCTCGAACTCAATCGGAATGCCGAGGTCAACGCGGCACTTGCGGATCGCGTTGCCGAGGTCGTTGAACTCGAACTTAGGGTCGCCCGTGGCGTCGCACACGATGATTACCTTGCACCGGCGCAAGACCATCTCGTAGAGGCCCAGGTTCTCGAAGTGGCCGCCGTCCGAGAGGTAGATATAGTCGTTCTCGTCGTCCGTCAGCCCCAGCGCCTCGGCCACAATCGGGTAGACCGCGGACTTCGGGTGCGCGAGGTCGTAATATTTTTTGCTCGGGTTGCCGAGCCACCAGCCGAGGCGCACGTTCAGGAGCGTCATCAGGAAGGTGACGACCGGCGACGAGTAGTAGCCCATATTCGGGCTGACGGCCGCGCCCGAGACGGCGATGGCCGTGCCGACGGAAATCCCGCCGAGGTTGCGGCCCCCGTATTCCCTGGACTCCCTGTAAGAGCCGCGACGTTTACGTCGCTTCTCGCTCGGAGTCTCTTCTTCGGGGTCCGGGATTTGGAAGCTCCCGCAGTGCAGCGGGCTGACCGTGAAGGACTCGGCCTTGCGCTCCTGCCAGGCTAGGTTCTGGCCGCGCACGAGGTTGAGCGTCATGTTGACGACGTGGAACGGCTTCTGCGGCGGCTCCGGACATTTCTCTATCTCGTCCGGGTAGGCGTCCTTCAGCAGGAGCCGGTTGAGAAGAATGCGTCTGTCCTCCAGCCTCCGGCGGCTGTGCGTTGCGGAAGCCTCCCCACGCGCCGACGTATCTTGGAGCCTTTTAATCTCGTCCAGAAGTTGTTTAGTCTCCGCGGACAACTCAACTCCGGCGAAAATCTTCGGGTCGTAAAGAGACTCCCCGCGCCGCAGGAGCGCGTTGGCGGCGTTGATGAAGGCGCGGCGCAGGAGCTTGGGCGGCTCTACCGGGTTCCCTTTTTCATCCAGCACCGGCTTTCCTTCTTTATCCAACGGATAGTATTTATCCAACTGCTCTCCCAGGTTTGTTTGGGCGGTAGCGTCGGGAGGAAGCGAGAGCAGTTGCTCTTTGAGATACAGGGCGAGATTGTTTGCCATGTATTTCTTGTATTCCGGGCCTTCCTTGTCTTTTGGCGCTTCCATTTTCTTCGCGTCTTTCAGTCCGTCAATCAACCTCTTGATGTTTGTGAAGCTGGCGGGGTGAAAGAGTTCCGGGCGCAGCTCGTGCATCGGCAGGTTGTCGTCCGGGTCGAAGCCCGTGAAGAGGTTCGGCTCGCGTATGTCGCGGTGGCCGTGCGTGTCGTCGCCGCCGCGCGACGCGCCGAGGTAGGCGCGGATGATGCGGTTGCGATACATCGCGTGGTGCGAGAATTTGTTGGTGCTGACCAGGTAGGCCATCATGAGGCCCAGCCCCGCGAGGGCGATTCCCGTGACGAGGACGAGCGCGATTGGCGCGTGCAAGATCACACGCGTCGCGTCGAGACTGCCGTTATTGAAAGCCTCCGGCGGGAGGGCCAGGGAAGGGAACCGCTCTCCCAGGAGATTGGAGACAAGCAGGAACAGATAGTTTGTGAGCAGCGAGAGGAGAATGACCAGGACCGCCGCGAAGATGATCGCGCCGACGGGCACTATGTACCTCATCAGGACGGCGAGCACACCGGTCTTTTTCTCCTTCTCCTGCGTTCCGGGGCTGAGCGCGCTGCGCCCGAGCAGCGTCGCGACGAGACCGAACACTCCGCCGCCCGCGACAGCGTATTTCGTCCAGGTGGCTATCGCCACGCTCGGCCCCATCAGCACCAGGGCGCTGACGACCGCCCAGGCGACGACGGCTATCAGGAGCCACGCCCCGAAGCGCGCCCACCACTCCCTGTCTTCGTCCTCGGTCCACTTACTGGAGATTCCGGCGAAGAGCGTGATGGCGAGGAAGAAGAGGCCCAGATAAATCGGCACGGCGAAGCTGACGTAAGTCATCGCCCCGACCACAGCCACCGCCCCGTTCGCGCCCTCGACGAACACATTCTCACCTCGCGGGTACGGGTAGACACGCGTCGCCACCACCCAGAGTAAGATGCCGCCCAACGCGCCCGTGACGACGATGGAGAGGAACTGCCAGAGATTGTATTGACCCAGCACGCGCGCGTAGATTATCCAGCCGATGACGTAGAGGAGGACGCCGAAGAGGATAAAAGGCATGACGTAATGCGCGGGCCAGATGTAGTCCGGCGTTAATTGGTCGCGGAGCGCGCCGCTGTTCGCGGGGTTCCGCAGCCAGGCCCAGTAGATGACCAGAGAGGTGCCGGAGACGAGCAGGGGCAGCAAGCACCAGTAGAGAAAGTGGTTCTGGTTGTCCTTCTCTGTGAGGTTGGCGCTGGGCCTCTTGAGGCCCACGTAGACGACCGAGACGAGGCCGGCCCCGAGCGCGAGCAGCAGCGTCGCCCACAGGGCGAACGGGCGCGACTCGCCGGAGGCGGGCCAGCGCACTATCGACATCAGGAGCCTGGGCGCGGCCAGCACGGCCAGCAGCAGCGGGACGAGTACCAGCCAGTTGAGAATCAGATTGCGCACCACGAGCGCCACCAGCGTCCAGGTGTCCGCCGAGAGCATCCCCAGCCGGGGCGAAAGATAGTTGCTGTAGTTGCGCAGGTGGCGGATTGTCTCGGGTTCAACGTCGAGCTTTGACTCTCCCTCCGGCTTTAACCGCGGGTGCTGCAACTCTTCGGTGACCCCGTCGATCCCCCTATCGTGGCGATGAATCCAGGCCGAGAGCCAGCCCCCCGCGTAGCCGCCGCCCGAGACGGTTGACAGGTAGGTCAGGCGCTTGAGGAGCCCGTGTCGCGCCAGGCCCTGTAGGACGCCGAGCGCGAACGTCCCGCTGCGTATGCCGCCGCCCGAGAGGCAGAGCGCCACGCGCCTCTGGTCAGGCTCATGTTTGTGTATGCGGTCGAAGAGTTGCTTCAGCCGCTCCTCTGGGCAGCCTTTCTTGTCAGGAGCGTAGGGGAGGTCGCTGTGCGTCCAGTCGTACTCTTCTTCCAGGACCTGGGTCAAATCGAGCGAGCGGTTACTGTCGGCGGTTTTAGGGTCTGACATGGCTTTGCTCCAAGCGCGGTGGGGGTTGACGGGAAGCGAGTCGGCCGGGCGACCTGGGCCGCTCGGTCTGACATGAATGGTGGCCCGGTTGACGGGTTCCGGGGTTGGCTGCGGCCGGAACGCCCTGGCGGGATCACACCTGACGGGACTGAAGTTGCCTGCGAGGAGAAGAACGGCGGACAGAATTTTCTAATCGGCCCGGAATGAGAAATGGCAGGAGAGTCTCACCCCTGCCATCCTCAGCCCGGCAATTCTACGGGGCTTTGGTTTGCAGCTTCTTGAGCAATTTACCCAGGTCGAATCTCATGCCGAACCCGAAGCGCAAGTCGTCCGGCCCGTCGCCGAAGTTACCGTCGAAGCCAATCATCAGAGGCAGTGTGGGAATCTTCAAGCGGCCTTCGGCCACGACTCGCCACCGCCGCTCGCGGACCGTAATCGCGTTCCCTTGGGCGTCCTCCTCGCCGGTCGGGATGTTCAGTTCAAAGTTCTCATACCTGCCCATGCTGAGGTCGAGCCAACTGAGCAACTCGGGCGACGCGCCGGAATTGTCCGGCATCCTGAAATGGCCGATGCGTCCCCCGAAGGAGAAGAAGTTGTACACGTCGTCGTCGCCGAGCGTCTGCGCCTCAGCCGAGGTGTTGCCTTCGGTAATGGTCATGATCCCGCCTTTGGCGAGCGGGGCGAGGAACAGTGCGTTATTCGCGTCGTCCCACGTCCACCGAAACGCCGCCGGGTGGATAGGAATGTAAACGCCGGCCTGCATTAATGCCGCCTTTTTCGAGGCGAGGAAAGTGTCCAGGTTGTCCGTGTTTGAGCCGCCGCCGCCACCGCCGTTATTCGTCGTGTCCACGGCCTGGACGGGAAGCGCAGTCAGGCGCGCGCTGAAGAAAGTGTTGACATTCCAATTCGTACTCTGGATGTAATTCTTGTCGAGCGTGAAGTCCAGGAACATGTCCGTTTCCGAGAACTCTTCGCGCTCTTTCGAGAAGACTATGCCGGCCGAGAAGTAGCCGCGCACACGGCCCCAGTTTAACTCTCCCTCCTCGTCGCTCCCCGAAACGTTTATCCCCTCCGCCGTGCCTTCGCCGGTGACCTCGTTGGCATCGGTCACCGTAACGGTGTTATCCCCAAGCGCCAGCGGGACCAGCTCCTTGTAAACATTCTGGTTGAATTGCAACTTGACTGTGCGAGAGGTCAGCACCGTCCCGTCCTTGTCCTTGACTGTGAGATTAAGGGGCGGTTTGATTGCCCCGGTCAGCGTGATAGTGACCATGGCGCGGCGGCCCGCCGCGTCAATATCAACGGTAATGGTTGCCTGCGGGGCCGCAACATCATTTAAGCCGCGCGCGGCCATTCTGGCGCTGAGGGTGTCGGACACGGCCATCGACTTGGTCGAGGCGACCGTCACGGCCGTCGGCCCGAAGGCGCGCGGCTCCTCGCCGAGCAGGTTGACGAGGGCCTTC